>JBKKBA010000438.1:0-5368 GCA_046714275.1 Actinomycetota bacterium | reverse complement strand
CGGTGAGCCGTCCGGTCGCGCGCTGCTCTACGAAGAGCGGGACGATGCTTCCGCGACTCGCGATGACGTTGCCGTAACGGACGCAGCTGAACCGCGTGGTGTGGCTGCCGACATAGCCATTGCCCTGCACCACGAGCTTCTCCGAGCAGAGCTTCGTTGCTCCATAGAGGTTCACCGGATTGGCTGCCTTGTCAGTTGAGAGCGCTATGACGCGGTCGATGCCGCTCCCGATGGCGGCCTCGATCACGTTGGCCGCCCCGAGGATGTTGGTCTTCACCGCCTCGAACGGGTTGTACTCCGACGCCGGGACCTGCTTCATCGCGGCCGCGTGCACGATGACATCGACGCCGCGCGTGGCTCGAATCATGCGATCGCGGTCCCGGATGTCGCCGATGAAGAAGCGCAGCCGGTCGTCGTCGGGGAAGCGTTCGCGAAGTTCCGACTGTTTCAACTCGTCGCGCGAAAAGCACCGGACCGCCTTGGGATTGTGCTCGGACAGAAGGATCTGGATGAACTTCTTTCCGAACGAGCCCGTGGCGCCGGTGATCAAGATCGTCGCGTTATCCCACATATTGCGCGCAGCCTATCAAGGTTAAGACTTCATGGCGGCGCGCTCGGCGAACCACGCCGTGGTCAGCGGAATCCCTTCCGCAAGCGGCGTTCTAGGCTCCCAGTCCAGCATCTGCTTTGCTTTCGACACGTCCAGCGCGATGTGGCGCAACTCGCCGGCGCGCGCCGGTTCGTAGTGCGCCGGCCGGTCCACGCTCAGGGACTTGGCGATCGTCGCGTACAACTCGTTCACCGTGGTTTGCACCGCGGTGCCGATATTGATCAGCTCGCCGTCACCACGGGTGGCGGCGCGAGCGAACGCGTCGGCGACGTCGGCGACATAGACGAAGTCGCGGGTCTGCTCGCCGTCGCCGAACAGCAGACACTCGTCGCCTGCCAGCATCCGCCGGCTCCAGATCGCGACCACACCCGCTTCGCCGTGGGGATCCTGCCGCGGCCCGTACACATTCGAAAGCGCCAGCGCCGTGTAGTCCAAGCCGTGAACGGCCTTGAAGAAGGCCAGATAGTCGTGAACGACCTTCTTGGTGATGCCGTATGGAGAGGTGGGCGTGCCCGCATACGACTCGTCCACGGGCAGATCCGTGGGGTCGGGCTCGCCGTAAACCGTTCCTCCGCTGGAAGCGAAAACGATCTTTCGCGCCGCGGCCCCCGCGGCCGCCTGGCAGACGCTGATGGTCCCCAGCACGTTGATCCTGGCGTCCAGCAGCGGATCGCGCACGCTGACGACAACCGACGGCTGCGCGGCTAGATGGAAGACCACCTCAGGCGCGAAACCCGCGATCAGCTCGCCGGCTTTGGGATCGTCGATACTGAAGCGCTCCAGGTCCACGACCCCCGCCACCCCGGCCAGGTTCTCTTCGGAGCCGGAGGACAAGTCATCGAGCACCAGGACGGCCTCGGCACCCTCGTCCACCAATTGCTCGACCAGGCGAGATCCGATGAATCCGGCACCACCGGTGACCAATGCGCGCATGGCCGTACCTTATTGGTGGCCGTCGCGGAGCTACAAGTCGCACGAAATCGGGAGGAATTGGGGCACAGTAGTTTGCAAGAGGGGAGTTGCGCCGTTCTGCGAAATGCGAGAGACTGGCCGACGGTCGGCACCCGAGTGATCCGGTGTCAAATGTTTCTTGTGTTACCCATGTTGCTTGCTTGGCCGGTTGTAATAGATTGACGCCGGGTGTTGTATTTGGTCACCCTCAGCGCTACCCTTCGGGATTCTGGCGTTGGGTCCTGGCGGCACCGGCTTCGAGCCGGTGGAGGTAAGTAGGGGATGGAAGGACCGGCAACGGTACCACTGCCGCGTCGCGGCATCACGAATCCGAACGACCGTGAAATGGTCGTCGCCTTCAAGGGCGGAGATTCGCACGCCTATGCCCTGATCTATCGCGAGTACCGGCCCGTCGCCGAATCCATCTGCCAGCGGATTCTGGGCAATCAAGAGGACGCCGCTGAAGCTGCGCAAGAAACGATGCTTCGCGTGTTCCAGGGCCTTTCTCGCTTCAACGGACGCTATCTTTTGCGGGCTTGGGTGGCACGAATCGCGACCAACGTCTGCCTGGACATGATCCGCAAGCGTGGCCGCCGCCCCGACGAGTTCGGGACGTCCGAGCCCGAAGATCTTGAAGTGGCGGACCGAGCGGCCGTCCGCAGCTTGATTGAAGATCCGGGTGAGGTGGTCGAACGCATTCACGAGAGCGAGCGAGTGCGTTCATTGCTGGATGAGCTTCCCCCGCACCACCGCGACGCCCTTCTCATGCGCGAATACGACGGGCTGTCCCACGAGGAGATCGGCTCCAAGATGGGAATGACGGCCCCTCAGGTGAAGGCGCTGCTGCATCGTGCCAAGAAGGGTCTCAAGCGAGCCTGGGACGTGGATTCCGGCCGCGCGTCCATGTTCGCCCCCGTGCTGCTGTTTCCGATCCGCTTGCTCCGCAAGATCTTCCATCCGGTCCGCGATGCCGTATCGGAGGTCGGCGCGCCGGTGATCCACCTCGGCGCGCAGCCGGCCGTCCAGCAGGTCACGTTTGCTTTGAGCGACCGAGCCGGCGCGGCCGCCGGCGCGATTCTGGTAGCCGGAACGATCGGGCTGGGCGCGGTAGCCCTGCCCAACCGGCAACTCCCCCAGCCGAAGATCGCCAAACCACAGGTTTCCGTCGTAGAGCCGGCTCCAGAGGTGAGTGCCGGACGACCGATCGTGATTGTCCCCGCGCCGTCGCCGCAAGCAACGTCGAGCGTCGCAGCCGTCGGGCCTCGCGAGCGCCCGGTCCCGGACCCGGTCACCGGGCCGCAGTCGCCCGCCCCCGAGGTCCAGCCGAGCCCGGATGCGTCGCGTCCAGACCCGACACCCGATCCCCCCTCAAGCCCCACTCCCGACCCGGCGCCCCCGTACTCGATGTCGTTCCTTTCGGCTCAGCGGACCGATCGCCGGTGTGGCTGTGATGCCGCCGGTCGGCTTGTTGAGAACGAGGGCACGGTGAAATCGGGTTCCACCACGCGGTTCGGCCAGGCTGCCGTTGGCGCCGTGGTGGACTCGGAGGGCGCTGCGGCGTTCGACCTGCATGTCGAGTATGACGGCACGGTCGAGGGAGCGACTGGTACTCTCGATGTCTACTTTAGACTTACAGATGGCTCGGATGTCTACACGTATCGTGCATCGCTCACCCTCAAACGGTATGCAGAGTTCGACTTCGGTTGGACCTGGAGTTTCGGGGGCAGCTATTCGCTGGTGGGAGGTCCGTCGAACGGGTTCAACCCGATCCCCAGGTCCGGCCTGCTGTCGTCCTCGCTATCGGTGTGGAACGACGGGACGATCTACGGAGCGGACTTCAAGGCCTCCTAGAGTCCCGTCGCCTCAAGGTTGCGCAGGTCGCCGCGTTAGTTGATTGGCTGAGCTGTCGGCTCGACCTCTTTCAACGCCCGCATGTTCGTCCACCGGTTTAGGAACGATGTGGCGTATTCGCCAGAGAAATATTCGCATCGCTGCTTGAGGCCCCAAGCCGTGAATACAACTCCGGTCTTGATCGAAGGATCTGCGACGACGATCACGTCGTTCCGTCGTTTGAGCGTGTGCCACAAACGTGAGTTTCGGGACTCGACATCGGAAACCCAGATTGCGATGCCGCCATTTGCCGGGATCCCCATCACCTGTTCGATGGGCGGTGAAACCCCGTACCAGGCCGGCGAAACCCCGATGCGGAACCAGCCCGAGGTCGGCGGGGAAGAGGAATAATCCGGGTGTTTTTGCCCTACTTCGACCTTAATTCTCCCTTGATATTTGGGTCGTTCGATAGCGCCGCATCGGGCCCGCGCAGCCGGCGTCCCGGCTTGCTCGGGGAATCCCAGAGGACTGAATGTCGGTTCGGCGACGGTCTTGTCGCCGCCCCCGGACAGCATGACGATCGCCAGCGTTCCGCCGCCGACCAGCACGGCGGCCGCCAGCACGATGACGAGCAGACGACTGAGTCCGCTCTGGGTTTTTGCCCGCGGATCGGGGCCGGTTTTTGGTCGGTTTGGCATAGTCCGCAATTCTAGGGCTCGGCCCTCAGTCGCGCGAATACCCGGGGAAGGGACAGATCGGGATGTTCTACGCGCGATTGGGCCACCATCCTTCGGTTGCTTGATTCTGGTTCGTCGCCTCTGTAGTCTCTGCCGGGTTTGGCCCGAAGACCGCCCACTTTTTCATCGTCGCCGGCGGGCAACCTTGGGCTGCAGACCACGTTGGTACCAGATCGAGGGAACTAAAAGTATCCCAGTCGGGCGCGGGTCACATGAGTGATTCGCACGTCTCACGCAGGAGGAATGGAATGCACAAAGCTCGCAGGGCTCTTGCCCTTGTGATCATCACGGCGCTAGCTGCGACCGGAATGATCGCGATGGCCGCATTGCCGGCGCACGCAGCGTCCGGTAACACGCTTGTCTTCCTGAATCCCCAGGGCGGAAACACGCTGGCCCCCGGGACTCAAAGAGTGTCGTCGCAGGGCGGCATGGTGCAGCAGTTCACCGTCGCCGGCAGCGGTGGCGATGACTGGCACGCCCTGACGTCGGTGTTTATCTACGTCAGAAATCCAAACGTGATCAACTCCAACTGGTTCCTGGTCGGGTCGGACTCAACGCCGAGCATGCCCGACGCGGATCCCACCCTTCTTGGTGGCGGCCTTCCGCCAAGAGCCATCGGGTTCGCGTCGCTCGCCGATGCGAACAGCAACTGGAAGGCGTTCACGATCGATGTGAACACGGCTGCGCTTCCCGGCGGCATCACGTCAACGGCGGACTTCATGGCGGTCGGTTGCGGTGAAGGAACGACGTCGTTCGACCTGCTGGGCACACTCAACCAGACGGACCGCAACAACAGCTTGCCGATCGCGGTCCTTCCGCCGACGACGAACTGTGACCGGAACCTGGTGTACTTCGGCCAGGACTTTGTCCAGGTGACGATCAACAACATCGGTCCTGTCGTCAACGGCGCGCAGTTCCCGGCTCAGGGCTACAACGGCGACGCGATCCCGGTCGCCGGCACGCAGACCATTTCGTTCACGACGACCCCGGACACGGACTTCCTGTTCATCTCGCTGTGCGAGAACGTCAACCCAGAGATCGTGCTTTTCGCCCCCTTCAACGGCAATCCGGGTGATACCTCAGCGTTTAACGGGGGTGGTTGCGTTGTCGATTCGGTCCCGGCGAACGGCGGGCCGACTGCGTGGACCATCACGGTCGGCACCGGCGTAGGCGCCGACATCCCAGTGGCTCCGGTCGTCTTTGACAACCTTCGACTGGAAGCCCGCGCCCTCGACACCTC
>JBKKBA010000437.1:0-2889 GCA_046714275.1 Actinomycetota bacterium | reverse complement strand
CTGCACAACCGAGTACCCGTCGTTGTTTCCATCGGCGTCGACGGCAACTTCAAAGCGGATCTCGTCGGTCGTTCCACCGTCCTTGTCGTTGACCAGGTCGAAATACTCCAGGCGGATGGTCGCCTGACCGGCCAGATTCGCGCCTCCCGTGCCCGTCTGCGTGGACGTGTAGCCCAGCGACTGGATCACCCAGTCGATCGGCGCGTCGTCGGTGCGCAGGCCCGAGTGATTCGAGCTAAAGAGCACGTTGTCGCAACCGGTCAGAAACGGAGACTCGGCCGGCACCACGCCGTCGAACCCGTGCGAAACGCCGTCACCGTCGAAGTCGCTCTGATATGCCTGCAGGTACGACGGATTACCGCCGGCGCACGAGTACGTCTCCCCGACCGGCTCAAGGTAGCCCATCAAGGTCAGGAACTTCGAGCTGGGTCGCATGTCGCCGCCGGTCGCCGACCACACACCGAACACCGGCAGCGTGGAGGGGAACCAGCCCAGGATCGTGCCGTGGTTCGGCGTTCCCAGGATGACCAGGTCGTCCACCTGGGTCTTCCACTTGGTAGAGACGTCGGGGATCCCGTCGCCGTACCAGCCGGTGGTGTCGTTCCAGAAGTCCACATCCGCGCCGCCCTTCTCGACCAGGAAACGCGACGTCAGCCCGCCCATCGAATGCGAAACGATGTCGATTTTCTGCGACGATGAATAGCCGCTGCCCGTCAGGCACGAGTCGATCTTCGGCTGCAGGATCTTGCCGGCCAGATAAGAAAGGTGCTGCGATCCGGAGGTCGGCGCGTACGACAGCGCTTGCGCGCCCGCCTTCGTCGTGTCGCAGTCCAGCACCGTCAGCCCTTGAGCTTGGAGCTTCGGGATCATCTCGTCGAACGTGGAGCCGCTGGACGTCCAGCCGTGCACCAGCAAGATCGGATAGTTGCCTTCGTGCGCCGGTGCCGATGCCGGAACGAACAGGCCCAGCAGAACAGCCGCAACCGCAAGCAAACGGGTTGAACGCATGGTTCCCCTCCCACCCCCGATGTCCCGCCCACGGGTAGAGCGGTTGCCGCCACCGGGTTACCGCCCGGTAACATACGTCACGTCCGTCGCTTTTGTCCAGGGTGGACTTTGTCGCTCACTCTGCCGAAACGGGATGCGGGACCGCCCGGTGGTCAGAATGTGGGTCATTCTGTGGACGAGGGAACCAATATGGGTATCATATGGTAATGGCGCGGGTGCAGACGATCGTGCAGCTCAACACCGAACTCATCGCCCGGCTTGACGACGTGGCCGGCAAGCACGGCCTGTCACGTTCGGGAGCCATTCGCCAAGCGATCCAGGACTGGTTGCAACACGACGAGGATGCCCAGATTGGCCGCCTGATCGCCGACGGATACCGCCGCATGCCACCGCCGACCGTGGATGAGTGGGGCAACCTCGATGAGCAGTCCGACGCGAACACCTCCGCAGCGCTGAGAGCGCTTGACGACGAGGAGGAGCAAGCAGGGATCCCGCCGTGGTAGCCCGCGGGGAAGTCTGGTGGTTCGAGCACCCCGCGCGCAAGCGCCGGCCGCACGTGATTCTGACCCGCGATGGCGTCATCCCGCGATTGCCCCGAGTGCTGGCCGCGCCCGTCACACGGCGCGCGCGAGGCATCCCGACCGAGATCTACCTGGACCGCTCCGACGGCATGCCGTTCGAGTGCGTGGTCAACCTGGACAACGTCGCGGTCATTCAAACATCGCTCTGCACAGAACGAATAACCCGGCTCGGTCCCGCCCAGATGATGGCCATCTGCATAGCCCTGCGCCGCGCGATCGCCTGCTAACTACCCGGCCGCTTCAGCGGAACGGGTCCGGCCGGTACACCACGCGCATCAACGTCAGGCCGCGTGCCGGCGCGATCGAAGGGGTCACCGACCGATCCTTGGCGGCCAGGACATCGCCGAGCCACGAGGGCGGCCGGGCGCCGCGACCGACGGCCAACAAGCATCCGGTGATCGAGCGAACCATCTGATGGCAGAACGAATCCCCGGCGATCTTGACCACCACGCGTCCGTCACGCGACCCTCGGACACGCGCGCTACGCACCCGTCGCACCATCGAGCGCTGGCTCAGGCGGCAGAACGATGTGAAGTCATGCGTACCGACCAGCACGCGCAGGGCCTCATCCATGGCGTCCACGTCAAGCGGCTGGGGTTCCCATAGGGCGAACCGGTCCTGAAACGGATCGCGCCCCTTCCCCCCATAGATCCGGTACCCGTAGTCCCGTCGTTTCGCCGAGAATCGCGCGTTGAACGAGTCCGGCACCGCGGCGACGCCACGGATCGAGATCTCCGGCGCCAGGATCACGTTCACGCGCCGCTGCAGCCACTCGGCGTCGATCGCCGACAAATGATCAAACGACACGACCTGACCGGCGGCGTGCACTCCCGAGTCCGTCCTTCCCGCCGCGGTTGTAGCGATCGGTTCCCGCAAAAGCAGCTCCAAGGTATCTTCCAGCAGCCCCTGCACCGTCCGTCGCGAACGCTGACGCGCATACCCATGAAAACGGGTGCCCTCATAGGCAAACAGCAACGCCGTCCGTGTCATCCAGAGCAGGCTACCCGCAGCCAATAGCCAAAGGGCGAAAGAAATCGCCCGGCGTGATGAGCGCCGGGCAATGGGTTTTTGGAGAGCTATTCGTCGTCGGACTCTGAAGCGTCGGAGCCCGCGTCGTCAGAAGCGTCGGACTCTGAAGAGTCTTCGGTGTCATCCGCGTCGGAAGCATCGACCTTGTCGGGCTGGGCCTTTGCCTCGCCCTTTGCCTTGGTTTTCCGGCGGAGGCGGCTCTTCTTCTCTTCGGTGGCCGGCTGCTCGCTGACCTTCGGCTTTGAGCGGACCTCTTCGTTCTCGCTCAGCT
>JBKKBA010000436.1:0-5483 GCA_046714275.1 Actinomycetota bacterium | reverse complement strand
CCGGCGGGATCACCGTGCCGTTGTCGGCAACGCCGGCAAAGGACGACTCCACGGTCGGCGGGTTTGCCTGCTCCTGTTGAACCGCCGAGGCGGCCGTCACCGGATGTGCAGGCACAGCCGACGGCGGAACCGGAAGATCGCCGGGGATCGGCTGCGGTGCCCGGGCCTGGTGGGCCGGCCCTGCAGGCGCGCCGCGCGCCGCGTCGGCGAAACGCACCGTGTCGCGAGCGACCACCTGAGCCCGCCCGCTCGCCGGAATCACCGTCGGAGTGGCAACGGGAACCGTACCCACCGGCACGCCGATCTGAGCGGCTCCGGCCGGAGCGAACGACGCCACCACCGCCAGAACGACGGCAACACAACAACGGCGATTCGGAATCATGTCCCCCCGGGTCTGGATGCTGCCGTGGGCGCTGCCTTCGGACGTTGCCTAGACAGTTCAACTTGGCGCCCGGCGCTTCCTGGCCACGGCCGGCGGCCCGGTCGCCCGAAATCAGGGAAAGCGGAAAAGAATTCGGCGCGGCTATGCGCCCAAGCGGGACTTGACCAGACCCGACACGACGGCGCCGTCGGCGCGGCCGCGGATCTTCGGCATCAGAGCCTTCATGACCTCACCCATTTGTCTGGGCGTGGTCGCTCCGGTCTCGGCGATCGCTTCGTCCACCAGCGCGGCCACCTCGGACTCGCTCAAGGCGGCCGGCAGGTAGGACTCCAGCACCGCTAGCTCGGCGGCCTCTTGCGCGACCAGGTCGTCACGGTTCGCCGATCGGAACGCTTCGATCGATTCGCGACGGCGCTTCGCCTCGCGTCCGGCAACCTCGATGACCTCGTCGTCGTCCAGTTCGTGCTGCCGTTCAACCTGAACGTTTTTCATCGCGGTCATCAGCATGCGCAGCGTCGAGACGCGCACCTGGTCGCGCGCTTTCATCGCCGTCTTCAACTCGTCGGGGATCCGGTCGCGAAGCATCGTCCCGATAGGATACCGCCCTCATGCTGCCGGTCGTCTTTCTTTCCGTCGCCGCGTTCGGCGTGCTGTGCTTGCTGTACGCATGGCTGATCGAGAGAAACTGGTTCGTCCTGCGCCGCCACCGTGTCCCGTGCCTGCCGCCCGGCGCCGCGCCGATGACGATCCTGCACGTCTCGGATCTTCATTTTCGAGCCAACCTTGCGTCGATGCGGCGATTCTTGGCTCGCCTCGGGACGCTGCATCCCGATCTGGTCGTCGGGACCGGAGATTTCCTGGGCGACGACCGATCGGCAAGCGACTGCGCGCAACTGCTGGGCGCGATCCCCGCGCGGCTGGGCGGGGTGTTCGTGCTGGGGTCGAACGACTATTACGCGCCGGTTCCGAAGAGCCCGCATCGGTACTTGATCAAGCGCCGCTCGAAGACGAAGACGAACACGCCGCGCCCGTATCACCACGGGCCGACCAACGAATGGCAAACTCTGGTCGGCGGCCTGGAACAAAGCGGCTGGCGCCTGATGCTGAACCAAGCGGCGACCATCGGCGACTTGGATATCGTCGGCTTCGACGATCCGCACATCCATCGCCACGATTTCGGCGTGATCCCGCCGCGAAACCCCGGGCGATTCCGCCTTGCCGTCGTGCACTCGCCGGAGATCGCACCCGAACTGGCGACGCGCGACTTCGATCTGATCGTCGCCGGCCACACGCACGGCGGTCAGCTTCGGATCCCCGGCTTCGGCGCGCTGATCACCAACACCGAAAGCCTGCCGCGCCGCATGGCTCGCGGTCTTCATCGCATCGGGCCTGCGTGGCTGCACGTAAGCGCCGGCATGGGCACCAGCAAGTACGCGCCGGTACGCTTCTCGTGCCGCCCCGAGGCCTGCCTGCTGGAACTGGTAGCGCGACCGTAAACGGGCCGGCCGTAGACGGGGCGAGGCCTGCGTGGCACACTGCAGGAACATCGAGAGGAGGCGTCATGATCCTGGAGCGCTTGCGCAAGTGCATGGAGTCGGCCGACTGGCAGGCATTGTCCGAGTTGTACGCCGAGGGCGCGATGATCGACTCGAACGTTCCGCTGTGGCGCTTCCAGATCAGCGGCCGCGACACGATCGCCAAGCAGTACCGGGATTGGTACGGCGAGAAGCCGATCGCGATCACCGGCTGGCGCGAGCGGCCGGCCGAATGGGGCGCCGTCGTCGAGATCGCCGAGCAAGCCGACACCGACGAAGGCCTGATGTCGTCCCGAGCCATGCACGCCTTCACGATCGAAGATGGGTTGATCACCAGCCACGTCATGTACTGCACGGGACCGTGGGATCAGGCAACGGTCGCGCGCCACAAGGCCGAAGCTCCGATGATCGCCTGGTAGCCCACGGCGACCGGCGACACGGCGACCGGCGACGAAGTCCGGTGGTGGCGGCGCGCACCATGACCCGCGTGCGGCGTCCCGCGACGATCCTTCTGCTGGCAGCGCTCGCGCTGAGCGTGGCATGCCGCCGCGCGCCGAAAGCCGGCGACCAGATCCTTGAACGCCTGCTGGCCTCACCCGGACCGTTAACCGCGGCATCGTTGTCCTTCGTCGCGATCGGCGATTTCGGAATCGGGGGCGGCACCGAAACGCAGGTGGCGCGGGGCATGCAGGACTGGGCGGCGAAACAGCCCGTGCAGGCCTTCGTGACGACCGGCGACAACATCTACCCGTCGGGAGCGCCGTCGTCTTTTCAGAACGCGTGGCACCGGCCGTTCGAATGGGTGCAGCGCGCCGGCATCCCGATCGTCGCGTCGCTGGGGAACCACGACGTGCGAACGGACAAGGGGCAGCCGGTCATGGACCTGCTGGACATGCCCAGCCGGTGGTACCAAAAGCGCATGGGTCCGGTGCAGTTCCTGGTGCTGGACTCGACCCTGATCGGCGCGGAGGAGCAGCTCACGTTCATCGATCGGGCGATCGATGAGAGGGCGCCGTGGACGATCGCGGTGTTCCATCATCCTGCCTGGAGCTGCGGCCGCCACGGCACTACCTCCGACGTGCAGCGCCTTTGGCTCCCGCTATTCGTCAAGCGCGGTGTGGACTTGATCCTGACCGGTCACGATCATGACTACCAGCGATTCGACACCGCACCCCCGGCGATCGTAACGGGCGGGGGCGGCGCGTCGCTGTACCAACTGGGCCGCTGCCCAAGCGGAACGCCGAAGCCGGTCGCGTCGTTCGTGTCGCACCACTTCGTCGCCGTGGACGCGACGCCGCTCACGCTGCGTCTTCGCGCCGTCCGCCTGCCCGGCAACGTGACCGCCGACGACGCAACGCTGACGAAGGCTCTATAGCAGAACTAGCTTCCGGCAAGCACCCGGCGAAGGGATCGTCGCTCGACGACCCACGGGGCGCCAAGACCCAGAGCGTCGGCCTCGGACAACGCGGCATCCAACAGAACGCGCGCGCGCTCCCGATCACCGCTTGCGTCACGCGCGACCAGAACGCCTGCCAGCCCGGCGCGCGCCCGCACAACGTTGGGGCGGTTCCGTATGCGCTCGGCGATTGGGATCGCCGCCTCGTAGTGCATCGCGGATTCGTCCAGACGGCCCAGACCGGCGCACGCCAGTCCCAGAAAAACGTGGACGGGACCCAGTGTCTCGACAAGAGCCGTCGCGGCGGTCACTGCGACCTGATCCGCAAACGGCTCTACCATCTCTACGATCGTCGCAAGGGAATCCGTTGATCCGAATGCCACCCCCAGATCGACCGCGCACTCGACAAGTGCCATGAAGCTCCAGGTCATCGGAATCCGGCGCAGGTCCTGTTCCAGCACATGCTCCCACTTCGCTTGGGCTGCCACCTGCTCGCCGGTCCGCCAGAGTTGCCATGCCAGCCAGAGTTCACCGAAGGCGATCGAAGCGGACGTGGCTTTCACGATCTCGATCACCTCTTGGTCAAGATCCCGCATCGTGCCGCGAAGGTGGTGAAGCCTCATGCGTTGCGTGGCGCATGCCGTGAGCGCCGTCACGCGCCCCTGACGTCTGGCCTGGTCCAACAGCCGGCTAAGACGGTCCTCCAGGCCATCCAAAGCGCCCTCGCGCAGGGCGATCCCAACGCGAAACAACTCCGAAATGTAGAGATAGAGCGGCTGCCGCAACGCCTCAGCGCGAGTGAAGAAGTCTGCATACTCGCGGTCCACATCTTCGATCGCTCCGCGTTCGACCTGCTCGATGATATGGAGGGCGCGTGCGCGCATGCCAAGATCCGGCTCCTCGATCTGACCGGCGATCCGGATGGCTTCCTCCGAGATTGCCAGACGCTCTTGGATCTGATGGGGACCCGATACCGCGTGCCTGCGCGCAACCAGCGCGTATGCAAGGGTCTTCGGATCGCCCAGCCGCCTAGCCGATTCGACGGCAAGCACGCTGTACCGTTCCAAGTCGCCCGGGTGGCGCGCGAACATCTCCATTGCCAGCCTCGCGTACAGCATCGGAATCAGCGGATCGTCCGCCGGCAGCGCGGCGCTCGCGTCGTTGAGCAGCGCCAGTTGTTCCTCATTGACGGCGGTAATGTCGATCCAGAGCCCCCCGTAGGCGAGCGCCGCCTGCGCCAGCCGTTCCGGCCACCCTTGCCGGCGGGCGATGTCGCCGGCGCGCGCAGCCAGCTCGCGCGTGACTCGGAAATCGGCCGTCAAGCGATGGGCATCGGCGGCCTCGATCAGCAGATCACACAGCGTCGCCTCATCCGCAGAAGCATCTCCCTCCAGCACGGACAATGCGCGATCCAGGTGTGCCGCCGCGTCCTCGAATGCAAGCTTTTCGATGGCACGGCGACCCGCGCGCCGCGCGTAGTCCACCGCCTTTTCGGCGGTGCCGGCGGCAGCGGCTTCAAAGAAATGGCGCGCCAGCTCGGCAACCGGTGGATCAAGGCTTCCGGCGTGAAGGTGCTCGATGGCCTCACCAACACGACGATGCAAGCGCACGCGCCGGGTCGTCGTCAGCTCCCCGTACAGCGTCTCGTGAACAAGCGCATGAGCGAACGTGAAGCGGTCGATGGCGCCTGCCATTTCTTCGACCACCCCGCGAGCGCCGACCGCTTCGTCCAGAAGGTCGGCCAAATCGTCCTCAGCACGGTCGGTCACGCCCGCCAGCAACTGCAGGTCGAAATCTCTGCCGATCACTGCAGCGATCGTCAGCACTTCCCCGCAGGGATCGCTCAGCCGGCTCAACCTTCGGCCGATCACTTCCCTCACGCTTTCGGGCAACCCGACGTCATCGATCGAACGATCAGCCGTCCATCGTCCTTCCTTCAGCGCGATCGAACCGGTCTCGACCAGGTGGCGGACGATCTCGCGGATGAAGAATGGGTTCCCCTCCGTCTCGCGGTGCAAGGCATGCGCCAGCGCACGGCCGTCGTCATCAAGCGCGTATCCGGCTCGCCGCTCCAGGTACAAGATCACCTCATCCTGGGAAAGGCCGCGAAGCAGGATCCGCTCGTACGCACCGTCGCGCCGCAGATCGGCCAGCGTGTCCGCCAGGGGAT
>JBKKBA010000435.1:0-7925 GCA_046714275.1 Actinomycetota bacterium | reverse complement strand
CACCCGGGCTGCGATGTCAGACGCGATAGAAATCACGATTCGTTTAGCATGCTGAGTTAAATTCATTTCGGTCCCTTCCGGCTTTCTCGAGCGTCGATGAGCGCGTCGATCGCGTCGAGCCACGCTTCGGCGGTTAGTTCCTCGCCGCGGCGGGCGACTCCAGCGAGCATTAGTTGTTGAAGCGCGGTCGCCCCCTTCTCCTCACCTCCGAGACCCAAGAGTGAAGCCCAACGCCTGGCTGCGACATGGAACCGCTCTGTGCTAGTCGCAGCGGCAATGGCGGCGGACGGGCGGGTCTGTTGGCCGACAAGTTGTTCGATCGCGACGTCGAGTTCCTCAGCCAGTGCCGTGATGATTGCTGGGGGGACTGCCGCAGAGGCCTGCCCCTCCCAGCTGAAAACATCCGCGGTGCGGCAGGTCCACCCGCGGCCTTGGAGCCTTTCGGCGAGTTCGCTAACGCGCAATCCGGTCCGCTTGCGCAAGCTCGCTAGCGCGGAGCCGTCGAGCGGACGCGAAGGATCAGCGACGAGCCCGAGTGAGACGGCAAGCGGGTCCTGCTCGAGAGGGGGTGGGTCGAGTTCCGCAGCACGCCAGGCCGCCGCCAACGCCGCGCAAACCTCGGCCGCACGCGGTCGTTCCGCCTCATCAAGTCCGTCTAATCCAGGGGCCGTTTCGCGTTCGCCAGCCAAATAGGCAATGTAGCGCAGGGCGATGTCGCCAACGCTATCGCCGCCGGCATCGGTCATGATCCACCACCGGCCAGCGAGGGGTCGGGTGCCCCGAGCAGGGCTGTCAGGTCGCGGACCCCCGCTTCGTATAACTGAGAAATGTATGGCGGCGTGACAGCCAGTTCGCTCGCAAGCTGCACGTTCGTCTTTCCCTCGAGCACGCGCCCACGTACGGCGCGTCGCCGCGGCTCCGGCAATTCGTCAAGCGCGGCAAGCACCCGCTTCAGCATCCGCTCGGCATCGATCGCCGCAATGACCTCGTCCTCCATTTCCACCTCCTCAGCCTCGGCGGCAAACACGACGCTGACATCCCCGGTCGGGAGCGGCTTGTCGGGGCGTCGGCTGGCCTTCTTCACCTCGTCCTTTGCGGCATTGATCGCGGCACGCACCAGATATGCCTCCCATTCCCTAGCTGTCGGCACTCCCGATTGGAGCAGTCGCTTGAAAACCACCGACACGGCGTCGCTGGCAAACGCGATGTCTACGCCCCGGTCGCGCAGGTAGCGTGCAGCATTGCGATACATCGCCACATGGTGCGCCGCATAGAGGGCCGCGACGTCCGGCGACCGTGATTGCTGGCATAAGCTAGCTATCGGACGACCACCCTTCGGATCACCTCACTGCGCGACATCACGACCCGTACATTCTGCGCGTCCACCGCCGTCGATGCGCCGAGGCACACAAGCAACGCCCCGTCGTATCCGCGCTGACCCGTCGTGTGAACCCTTGCGGCAGACCGTTCAGATCGACATCGACTCGGCGATCAACGCCGGGCAGGCCATGGAAGTACTTGGCGACCTCTGCGGCCGCAAGCGCTCCAGCGACCCACGAAACTTGTGGGGCGGCAACCGTCACTGCCGGTGTTTGATCGCCCGCGCCCGTTCCAGACACCCGACCCACACCGACCTCGGCGTAGCTTCGGGCCACCAGGTCTGCCAGTCGGCGGCCGACCAGCGTCGATGCCGACGAGCCGGTGATCGCGCCAGCAGCGACTGCAGCGCTAAGATCATCCTCGGTGAGCCGTCCACCGCCCACCTCCAAGCTGATCACCCGCTCAACCGGGAGTCCAAGCTGCTCCGCGGTAACGTGCGCCTGGGTGAGCGGGGGCGCTGATTGCACGAACTCGCAGAATGGGCAGGCGTAACCATCACCGAGACGTTCCCGCTGCACGTGCAACGCTAGCCCGGAGACGCCCAGCGAGCACACATCGCGAGCCAGCAGGTCGCCGACGTCAAGCCGGGCGGGTATGTCATCGACGCTGGAAACGACCAGACCATCGAAGCCTGGTTTTTCTTGCGTCGCCACCCAAGCGCGTAATCCATCGGGGAACTCAGCTACATTCCAGCCGGCACTGCTGAGAGTTGCAGCCGCCCACCCGGTCTTTGACCCTGTTTCGCCTCCGCGCAGCGCCGGATAGCGAAAAGGATTTCGGTTCGGATCAAATTCTTCCACGTCGACCATCGTGGCGGCCCCGGATATACCCGGTGACATTGACAAAATTGCCAATGAGGATCCGCCAGCGGACCCGCAACCCGCGAACATCACCTTCCGGCGTCTCTCGCCCGACGGCTGTCCCGCTGGCGCCACCGTGTGGCGGTAATCGAGGAGGTTCCAGCACCATCCTCCGATCGGCGACGGAACAAACTTGGTGGTGATCGGCGCCAACGCACGCTTCATCGCCTCGTTCACGGCCAAAGCGACTGCTGCGTGCAGACCGAGCCCGTGGCCCGATGCCTCGGTTTCCTCCTCCCCGACCTCTTGGCTTCCCGGTCCCAGCCGAACCGTCCACGCGCCCCCGCCGGCGCCGATGTCTGCATCGCGACCGGTCGCACCGACAGCTAATGTCAGTTCCGTCTCGGCCGGACGAGCTGCTGGCGGTCGGACATCTCGCACCGCGTCTAACATCGCCGCTACATCAGATGCGCCCCACGGGTTGGCCAGCATTGTCGCTGTTCCCCGGACCTCCACGTGCGCGAATAGCCGGGCGGCGAGCGCCACTGCGGCGCCAGCGGCAGCTGCCGCCACCGGCGTTATGACGCCGACGTCGATGGTGATCTGATGGCGGTCGAGCGCACCGAGAATCTCATCGGCACGCTGCCCTGCTGCAGCGTCGACCAGCCGCACGCGGGGATCATTCACCTCCAACCACCAGCCACCGATCACGCACAGGCCCCTGGGGCAGCTCCACCCATCGCTGCTCCTCGAGCCTGAATACTGCGCAGGCCCCGACGCCGCGGCGCAACCCGAGTCCGAAGTACGGCACAACGACTGACAGGGCGCCTGAGTGCGTCAGCGCTGGATTTGTGTCGTCCGTGGGTGAATGGAACGCCTCCACAGGGTGGCTGTGCACACGCACGAGGTACAACTCGTCAGGACCCAACGCGGCGGCAAGTTGGGTTTTGCCGCTTTCTGTGACCTCGACGCTGCAGCCGAACGGCCCAACCTGCGCGCGCTGGTCGGGAATGATGAAACGGCTCGCCTCCCACCAGCCGTCTTTATCGGTGGCAACGCGGCAAGCGACAAGTCCCGTCCCTTCCGCTCCGAAGCTGCCGCGGTCGGTAAGGAACGCCTCGATGTTATCGAGCACCCCGCTGGGAAGGCGCACCCGTAGCTTCACGGTCGACCGGCCTTCCGTAAAAGATGATCGAGGAGCTCAGGGATTCGTAGCGCTGCGCGGTAGGTGTCCCACCGTTCCGTGTGATGGCCTGGATAATTGAAGTATTCGGCCGTGCCGCGGACGCAAACCCACGCACGGCCAAACACGGGGTGGATTCCGTACGCCAAGCCTGCGGGCCATCGCTCAATAGGTGCGGTCGCTCCGGCGTCGTCGCATACGTCAACCCCAATCGGATCCGCGTCATAGCCGACGGCGTCGAGCCTAAGCCATAGGCCCGAGCCGTCTGCGCCGGTGACCCGGCAACGGACTCGACGCCCATCGTGGGCGAGCGACTCAGCCCGCGGGCCGAGTCGCTCGGCCGCTACGGCGACCTCGTCGTCGAGAAGTTCGGCGACGAGCATAGGATGCAGCATCAGCCGTCGACCTGCGGGTCTGTGGTCACAAGCGCCAGCACGGCACCCGCCTCGACGCCGGATTCGCCTAGGCGTGCGGACGCGGTCAAGTCCGCACTCGTACCCTCCGTTAGGAGCACCAGCCGGTAGTTCCCATCGGCTAGCTCATTGTGCGAGATGAAGTAGGCAACAGCTTTACGGGTCAGCGTCTCGACACGAGTCGCCTCGGTGACCCGAAACTCCTCGGCAAAGCCGGCCGGCGTGCGAACGGTAACGATGAACGATCCGTGCTCTTTGTCGCTGTGGCTCTGCGCGGCGTCAACGATTTCGGCACTGTCTGGTTTGGTTTCCTCAGTCATAAAATCTCCCATCTCTCAACTTGTCACCTAGTAGACGCCTCTCGCGGTGTGACCGAAAGTCGATGGATGGCAGCAATTCCTGGCTGAACAGCGCGGACCTTCACCGCGACGGCTGTCCGGCAATCCTTGAATCGGACGTTGACGGTGCGCTCCTCGATGCCTGCCGCAGATGTGGGCTTCAACGGCTCCGGCCAGCGCTCGGGAACGGCACGAGGGCCAGCGGCCCGACGCCGACGCCGGTCGTGGTCTTGGGGATCTCTGACGCCGCCGCATGGTCACCGCTGCTAGTCCCGTCCGTTCCAGGGTAGCGGCCCCCCAACGACACCACTCGCCGTTAGAGCGAACCTGGGTTCGACTTACACCCCTGTACTTCGACCTTAGCGCGCTGGCACTCTCCCATCAAGAGTGCTAATTCCTGAGTTTGGGCTTGACATGCGCATAAATCTGCGCATACTCACTCTATGCGCATAAGGAGGGGAACTTGGCCCGAGTGAACGTCTATCTACCGGACGACCTTGCCCAGCGAGTGAAGGAACGAGGCATTCAGGTATCCCCCGTATGTCAGCGGGCCCTAGAGAAGGAGGTCAACGTGAGAAGCTCCGACCTGATGGCTGAACACGACGTCGAGCGCATCATCACGCGGCTGCGGGACACTCAGAGTGAGGACGATCTTCGCGAGCAGGAAATCGGACGGAGTTTGGGTGGACAGTGGGCCCGCGAAGTCTGCACGCTGAAGGAGCTTGAAACCGTCGCTGGAAACATCGAAGACGAAAAGCTGTTCATGCGCGAGGGTGGTGCGGCATTAGCGAGCCACATCTGGAACGCGGACGAAATGCCGGAGGGGGCGGACCTTTCCGATGCATTTAGCATGGTTGACTATCCGCGGTTTGACGCGGCGCTTCAAGGAGCGACAGACGTCTACAACGCACTTCAAGATCGCCTCTACCGCTAACGGTTCCAGCACTCCGAAATCACCGTGACAAAACGAAACGACTGGCATCGACAGCGGCACAGCAAACACGTTCCTCGGTGGCTGATAACTCACCGCACTCGCTCAATGAGGTATCTACCGAACTCACCCCCAATCCCGACTGTCTTCTGCGAACTTGGTCGCGCGCACGCTCTCCGAAAGCCTTCGACACCTCACCGCTGAGCGTGAGCATCTGTTTGCGTTCCCGCGCGCGCAATGCGTGATGCCACCATCTTTCGCGCCGAGGCAGGCGACTCATGATCATGATCCCTGTCGCCAGTCTGGACTACCCTGTGGACGGACCTATGGAAAACCTGGGGAGGAGGGTGCCATGAGCGACAGAAGCTCGATCGAGTGGACTGAGGCGACGTGGAACCCGGTCACGGGATGCACCAAGGTATCGCCGGGATGCGACCATTGCTATGCGGAAACCTTCGCTGAGCGCTTTCGCGGTGTTCCGGATCATCCTTACGAGCAGGGCTTTGATCTCAAGTTGTGGCCCGATCGCTTGGACGTTCCGTATCGTTGGCGTCGGCCGCGCGTCGTCTTTGTGAACTCGATGTCGGACTTGTTTCAGGATGGCGTGCCGACCGACTTCATCAGGGACGTCTTCGACGTTATGGAGAACACGCCCCACCACACGTACCAGGTGCTCACGAAGCGGCCCGGCCGGATGGCCTCGGTGTTGCGTTCGTTGAGACCCGAACCTCTTCCAAACGTGTGGCTTGGGACCAGCGTCGAGAGTCAGCCATGGGCCGAGGTGCGCGTCCCAAAGCTCTTGGAGACTCCGGCGCAGATTCGCTTCCTTTCTTGCGAGCCGCTCCTCGGTCGCGTCGATCTGAAACGCTGGGCCGGAAAGCTCGATTGGGTGATTGTCGGCGGCGAGAGCGGCCCGGGTGCGCGGCCGATGGACCTCGATTGGGTACGGCGGATCTTGAAGGCCTGCAAAGCCGAAGACGTTGCTGTATTCGTAAAGCAGTTAGGCAAGGAATGGGCGTCTGCAGAACAACACGTTCGCGGTGATCCGAAGGGAACAGACATGACGCGATGGCCCCGTGATCTTCGTCGTCGTCAAATGCCTGCGTAGAGGATGTACTAGGTCGGCTGAATCGGCATGACCTCGACTGCTGATCCGGCGGGATACCAACCCATTTGGCGCCGCTTCTTCGGGTCCGCGGGAATGTACTTGATCTTTCCTGCTTCTTCGAGCGGCTTGAGAACGCCGGACTTGTAGTGACCGTCGTGGAGCGGTGTTTCGGTCAGAATCCATTCGTGCACTGTTTTGATTGGTACTTGATTTCCCCGAAAAGCTGCCACGAACAAGTTCTGCGCGCGGCTCTGCGCATTGGCTAGGCCCTCGCCAACGAACAGCGCCTCTTGGTCGGGATCGGTTCGATCAGAGAATTTCGCGCCGGCGACGGGGTCTACGCTCCACATTGCCCGCTTCATCGCCTCAAGGCCTTTGATGTTCTTTGTCGCGTACCAGAGGTCGTAGATCGGAGCGTTCTTTTCGTCGGTCATGCGGAAGGACCATACGTATCTTGCGTGACTCCGAAGCCTTTCGCCGTAGAACCCGCTTAGCGCCTCCAGCCTTCCTTGTTTAAGGTCCTGGAGGCTTCGCCATTCGTTGGTCCCAAATAGCTCATCGTAATGCGTGAGTACTTTTTCATCGGGGTGTGTCGCAAACCGATTCAGATCCCGCGCCATCAATGTGACCATTACTTCTGAGCGGGGCTCGCCCAAAATTCGCGCGACCACTGACATTGGCGTGGCGCTGAACCCAAAAGGATCGACGATCGCAAAGGCAGGGGCGAGGGACTTGCCGTCCTGCTGAATCCCGTCAAGCAACTCCGTCATGGCCTCGTCAAAGGACGCATTCCTCACGTGAATAAGGATGTTCTTCGGCTGATGTTCGAGCTTTGGAATCGCGACTTCCTCAAGGTGCCTAGCTCGCTCCTCGTCCTCCTCGATGAAAAGGCAAATCAGATCGATCTTCATTGACGCCCGCGCGCGATGCTCCAGATAGGCTTTGATCGCGATGATCGGCGTGCCTTCCTCGCCCGTCACGTATTCACCAGGACCAGCGAATCCGTCGATAATCAGAATGCGTTTTCCGCCACGCGCACCGTGGGCTTGCATCATTATCGGCAGCCAAGCATTCAAGTAGGCCCGTATGATCCGATGCTTCGCGAGCGTATGCGGATCGAGCGGCCACACGACCTCTTTAGGCGCGGACATGATTGTGAATTGTAACGGAGCGCGGTGCAACAGAGACGGCCCGGCTGGAAGTCATCTTTACGGGTCGCCACGTTCGGTGCAGACGGGACCTAAGACGCTTGAATTTGTGGCTCCGCCGCACGCCGAATGCCAGTGGCGAATCGTACGATCCGATCAGATGGTGTTGCATGAGGCCGCCGCGATTGCACGAAGCCGATACGCCGCGGAATCGCTCGGATTCATCCGTGACCAAGTTGCTCTGGGATGCGGCTTCGTACAAGCGCGGCTAAAGCTTCAACCACGGGGTCGTCGTCGTCGCGCTTATCGAGAGCTTCGTATACGTAGCGAGAGCTGCCATCGACCACGATGGAGTCCCAGATCGCCACACGTACGACCTTAACCCCCAGGCTCCGCAAGCTTTCTGAGGCGCTCGCACAATACGTCTATCTTCCGCGGCTACGCGACGAAAAAGTTCTCCGCGAAGCCATCGTTTCCGGTGTGGACGATTCAATGACGTGGGACATGGACGGCTTCGGCTACGCCGACTTGGTCGAGAATGACGAACCACGCGGCATCAGGTCGAAGACGCGCGTGAGCCCCGACATGGTGCGCGGCGTACTGATCCGGCCAAGTGCTATCCCC
>JBKKBA010000434.1:0-7654 GCA_046714275.1 Actinomycetota bacterium | reverse complement strand
ACCATCAAGGCCCGCGGAGGCTTCAGCCCGATGTCGGTGCTGACCGGCGTGCTGGCCGCATTCGGTGTGATGCTGGTTGCGTCCGCGATCGTCGGCGCGATCGCTGCAAACAGCACGGTCAATCCCGACACGCTGAACCGGACCGAGGCAATCCGCCTTGGCATCGGCGCTGCGATCGCATTCGTCGCGGTGCAGTTCCTGGCCTACTTCTGGGGCGGGTACGCAGCCGGGCGCATGGGCCGAGGTCGCGGAGCGCTGCACGGTCTGATGGTTCCGATGGTCGCGCTGGCGATCGGCGCGTTGACCGTCGTCATCGTTGAGGCGATGGGCGAAACGCCGCGCCTTGCGATGCCCTTCCAGAACGGAAGATTCCCGATCGCCAACGACACCGTCTACTCGTTCGGAGCTGCGGTTGGAATCGGGTCGCTGGCAGCGATGCTGCTTGGCGGACTGATCGGCGGCATGACCGGGTCGCGGTGGCACACCAAGCTAGAGAGCCGCACGCTGAAGGACCGGTACTACGAAAGCGCGTACAGCAAGGCATCGTAAGACTGTCCGGTATAGCACACGGACAACGGAGGGACCCCCCCGCCCAAGGCTCGCCGGCAACTGCCGGCGGGCCTCCCCTCCGTTTGCTACGGGTCTGGGCGCGCGTTGTTGTAGCGCTTGCGCAGGCCTTCGGCTGTGCGCTCGAAATTGCGAGCCGCCCAGAGATCTCTCTGGCGCTCCGCGAAGTAGCGGCCGTTGAAGACGACCTCGTGATGCGTCGCCGGAGTCACACCCGTCAGAGCGATGGTCAGATTGCTGCGCGTTTCGAAAGCGATCTTCGCCAGGGTCCTCAACTGCGGCATCCGGTGGCCCTTTTCGATCCGGGACACTGCCGACTGCGCGCAACAGAGTTGCTCTGCGAGCCAGAACTGAGCGGTTCCGGAGGATTCCCGGGCGCTTCGAACCATGGCTCCGATGCCCATGGCTGCGAACTCTTCCGCAAACCAGGGGTGCTGGCCTTCCCACGTCGGCGCCACGCGATCGAACATACGACACGGCGCGGCGGATTCCTCATGGTGGCGCGCCCTTCGCGAACAGAATCTGGATTTTCCGTTTGTTTGCGATCGCGCTGATCCCGCAGTGCGGCGGAACAGCCGTGCGGGGGGGCACCTTAGCCTGTGCAGAGGGGGTGGGAGTGCAGGGGGGTGACCGCGAAGTCAGGCCTTTCCGCTTTTGATCGTGCCTTCTGCCTTCTGGCTGCGCTGCACGACATCGGTGCGCGGGGCTACTCGCCAGAACGCACCTTTGGCTCGATCCCAATCGGCAAGAACGGCCGTCCCCGCCGCGCTGCCGGTGAGATCGCGGTGACGTTCAATGAGCGCTGCGGCGCGCCGGAGGTCATCGTCGTTCGGACGATGCGCCTCGACCAGATCTGAGTTGACGCGCGCGGGCAAGCCGGCCGCCGGGTCGTAGACGAACAGCTCGCCGCCGGTCATCCCGGCGCCGACATTGTGCCCGGTCGGCCCCAGCACGACGACCATCCCTCCGGTCATGTACTCGCACGCGTGATCCCCCACACCCTCGACGACGGCTACGGCACCACTGTTGCGCACCGCGAACCGTTCGCCGGCGCGGCCGGACACGAACAGCTCGCCGCCGGTTGCCCCGTACAGCACGGTGTTTCCAACCAGCCACGGATCCCCGGCGTCATCTTCGGGCGCGACGATGACGATCCGTCCCCCACCCATGCCCTTGCCGACGTAATCGTTCGCCTCGCCGCGCAATCGAAGCTCGACCCCGGCGGCCAGGAACGCGCCAAACGACTGGCCGGCCGAGCCGGCGAAATCCACAGCCGCTCGCCCGGGCGGAGCCTGCTCACCGAACAGTCGCCCGATCATCCCGCCCAGCGTTGCCCCGACGGTTCGGTCGGCGTTCGTGATCGCATACGACAGCCGGATCTCCTTCCCATCGCGCACCGCGTCGAACGCTTCAGCGGCAAGGCGGTGCCCCAACGGATCGCGCGGGCGCTGCAGCGGCAACTCGGCCGCCTCAAACCTGCGGGACGGCCCGGCCGAGAACAGCAGCGGCGACAGATCCAGCAGTCCGGCCCGATCCGACATCTGGTCCGCGCCGGCGCCGGCAATTTCGCGCGCGCGCAGAAGATCGGTGCGCCCGATCGCGTCGTCCAGCGAACGCAAGCCCAGCGAAGCCAGCAGGCGCCGCACCTCTTCGGCAACGAACCGCATGTAGGACGCCACCATCTGGGGCGTGCCGGCGAACTTGGCTCGAAGGTCGGGCCGCTGCGTGGCGATGCCGACCGGACACGTGTCCAGGTGACAGGTGCGAACCATAATGCAACCCTCGGCCAGAAGCGCCGCGGTCCCGAATGAGTATTCGTCGGCGCCAAGCAGCGCCGCGGCCACAACGTCGCGCCCGGTCTTGAAGCCGCCGTCCACGCGAACGCGCGCGCGCGACCGCAAGCCGTTGGCGACCAGCGTCTGCTGCGCCTCGGCAAGCCCGATCTCCCACGGCAGCCCCGCATTCTTGATCGACGACAGCGGGGAAGCTCCGGTCCCGCCGTCGGCTCCCGAGATGTGAACCACATCGGCCAGACCCTTCACGACGCCGGCAGCGATCGTCCCGACGCCGGCTTCCGCGACCAGCTTCACCGACACGTCGGCCGACGGATTCGCCTGCTTCAGGTCGAAGATGAGCTGGGCCAGATCCTCGATCGAGTAGATGTCGTGGTGTGGGGGCGGCGAGATCAGGGCGACCCCCGGCTGCGTGTGCCGCAGGCGCGCAATCTCTTCGGTCGCCTTGTGACCGGGAAGCTGCCCTCCCTCCCCCGGCTTGGATCCCTGCGCGATCTTGATCTGAAGCTCTTCGGCAAACGGCAGGTTTTCCGGCGTGACGCCGAAGCGCCCCGACGCCACCTGCTTGATCGCCGAGTTCTTCGCCGTGCGATACCGAGCCGGATCCTCGCCGCCCTCACCGGTGTTGGCCTTCCCACCGATCAAGCGCATCGCCAGGGCCAGTGTCTCGTGCGCCTCGGCGCTGATGGCTCCGTGCGAGATCGCGCCGGTCGAGAAGCGGCGCAGAATCGCCTCGACCGGCTCGACCTGATCCAGCGGGACCGCATCGCCGGCGGCTACGAACTCCAGCAAGTCGCGCGGCGCGGCGCGCGGACGCTCATTCACCAACGCTGCAAACCGTTCGTACAGATCGAACGATGGCTCGGAAGACTTCACCGCGCGTTGCAGCGCGTGGGCTTCGTCCATGGTGCCGGCGCCGTCGGCGGTTCGCGTGTCATCGGCGGCTTGCGTGTCGTCGGCGTCCCCACCGCTTTGGGTGGACTTGATTCGTTCGCCGGTCGGATCGATGGTCCCATGCAGCGCGCGCACAACGCTGGGGTTCGATTGGTGATACTCGCCCTTGCTGCTGAACTTCACGAAGCCGGGATTCATCAGCGTTGGCTGAGCATCGACGCCGCCCCAGGCATCGTCGTGGCGCGCGCACACATCGGCTTCGATCTGGTCAAAGCCGATGCCGCCCAGCGGCGATGGTGTGCCTTCAAAGCACGTCTCGATCACGTCGTCACCGATGCCCAGCGCATCGAAGATCTGCGCCCCGCGATACGAATCGACGGTCGAGATCCCCATCTTGGAAAGCACCTTCAGCACGCCTTCTTCGATCGCCGACTTGAAGCGCAGCATCGCCTCGGCCGGCGAGCCGACATCGCGTGCGCGACCCGACGATGCCAGCGCCGACACGGTCGCCAGGGCCAGGCGCGGATAGATCGCCTCGGCCCCGTAGCCAAGAAGGCAGGCGAAATGATGCGACTCGCGCGCGTCGTCGGTCTGCACGACGATCGAGGTTCGCGTGCGATGGCCGGCTTTCAGCAGTGCGGTGTTCACGGCGCCGACCGACAGCAGCGACGGGACGGCCGCGCGCGACGGGCCGGCGTTCTCGTCGGACAGGACCAGGATCCCGCTGCCGTTCGCGGCGGCGCGGACGGCCGCATCGGCGATGCGCGCAACAGCCTCATGCAGCGCTCCGGGCCCCTGATGAGCGTCGAAGGTGCAATCGATGAACACGCCGCCCGGCGGACGGAACAGCAGGAACGAGTCGTACTCCAGGTGCGCGCAGGCCTCGGGACGCTCCCACAGAACGGGATCGTGCGGCCCGATCAGCGTGCGCAGGCTCATCACGAATCGCTCGCGCAGATGGTCGATCGCCGGATTGGTGACCTGAGCGAAACGCTGTTTGAAATACCCATACAGCGTTCTGCGGTGATCCGACAGGATGGCGGCGGCGGTGTCGTCCCCCATCGAGAACGTCGGCTCTTTCCCGTTCGTCGCCGACGGACGCAGGATGAGGTTCATCTCTTCGCGCGTGTAGCCGTGCGCAACCTGACGCCTGGCCAGGTCTTCGGGAACCTGGATCGCGGCGTCACCGCTTGATTGCTGGATGCGATACTCGGCCAGCCACGCGCCGTAGGGTCGTTGCTTGGCGACGCGCAGCACCGGGTCGTCCTGGAAGCCGCCGCCCGAGGGATCCACGAAGATCATCTGCCCCGGCCCAAGCTTTCCGCGCCGGACCACGCCGTGACCGCTCACATCGATGGCGCCGGCTTCGCTTGAGGCTGCGATGAAGCCGTCTTCGCAGACGTGGTATCGCAGCGGACGCAGACCGTTGCGATCAAGCGCCGCGCCGACACGCACCCCGTCGGTGAAGATCAGTCCGGCCGGACCGTCCCATGGCTCCATCAAGCTGGCATGCCAGCGATAGAAATCGCGAACTTCTGCGGGCATGCCGGGCCTATCGGGGGTGCCGGGTCCTTCGGGGGTGCCCTCCCACGCGGCCGGCACCAGCATCGCAACCGCGTGACGCACGTCGCGGCTGGAATCGGGGTACTGACCCTCGCGGACCAGAAGCTCCAGAACGTTGTCAAGCATCGCGCTGTCCGATCCGATTTCGTCGATAACCGGGCGCAGCCATTCCTCTTCCAGCAGCGACCACTTTCCCAGGCGACCTTCCCGGCTGCGCATCCGATTCACGTTGCCAGCGATGGTGTTGATCTCGCCGTTGTGGCAGAGCATGCGGAAGGGTTGTGCTCGCTCCCACGTCGGCTGGGTGTTCGTCGAGTAGCGCTGATGGAAGATGGCGAAGTGCGCCTGGACATCGGGTTGCCGGAGATCTTCGTAGAGATCGCCCAACTGATCCGCGGCGACCAGGGCTTTGTAGGTGATGGTGTGGAACGAGAACGAGGCGAAGTAGAGGGAGCGATCCTGCTTGATCGCTGCGGCTTCGGCGCGCTTGCGCGCCCGGTGGACGTTGCGTTCGGCTTCTTCCTTGGCCAAACCGGGCGGGCGCAGCAGGATCGCCTGCGTGATGCGCGGCATCGTTGCTCGGGCGCGGTCGCCCAGCACGCTTTCATCGATCGGAACGTCGCGCCAGGCGATCACGTCGATGGCTTCGGCCCGGCATGCGGTCTCAACGATCTTCTTGGTCTGCAGGTGATCGTGGTTCGGGTGTCTGGGGTCGGCGAACACGGTCGCGACTCCCAGCCAGTCGGCATCGGGCGACGAC
This sequence comes from Actinomycetota bacterium, assembly GCA_046714275.1. Taxonomy (GTDB): domain Bacteria; phylum Actinomycetota; class AC-67; order AC-67; family AC-67; genus JBKKBA01. Next base: position 2,077 of record JBKKBA010000434.1, on the reverse strand, counting down.
ACGCCAAGCAGCTCGGTCGCAATTCTGGCGAAGAACCGGCCGGGCAGGGGGAAGAGGATTCCGGCGCCGTCGCCGGTCTTGGCGTCGGCAGCGACCGCGCCGCGATGCTTGACCCGGCACAGAGCATCCAGCGCGGCCTGCACGATCGCCCGGCTGGGACGCCCGTGGGCGTCGGCGACGAAGCCGATGCCGCAGGCGTCGTGCTCGTACCGCGGGTCGTAGAGGCCCTGCTTCTTCGCCTTCGCTTTCGGGTTGGTCAACGGGCGGCCTTTCCGGTATTTGGGCAACAAAAAAACGGCGCCCCCTGCTGAGCGCCGTTGCTCCTTAACGACAAGTTTACACCAGCGAAACCGGGGTGCAAAGGTGGGCTTCTGTCCCCGGGGGTGTTCCACCGGGACGTTCCACCGGGGATGTGGACACCACCGGGGGCCTTCTTTGGAAACACCCTAAGGTCATTCGAGGCAAACATGCAGGTGGCGAGATGGCCGAGGCACCGGAATCACTCGACGTATGCCCCTGTGGCAAACATCGAGCAAAAGGTGTTCCTCGGTGGGGTCGGTGACCTGGGACTTTGCCTCGAATGACCTTAGGCAGTCGCGGAAGACGGACCTTGGGGAAGACGGACCTTGGGGAAGGCGAACCTTGGGGAAGGCGAACCTTGTCGCGGAACGCGAAGCGTGAAGCGGCATCGCCGTCGCATGGGAATCCCCTCCGACCCCCGATCGTAATGGCTCCCCAAAGAGCCGCGAAATGTACGTTGGTACATAGATGACGGTGGGGTCTTGCCGTACCTTGAGAGGCGTGAGATTCCCGTTCTTTGCTTCGCCGTCGCGCGTCCCCCGGGCCGCGCGGATATCCATAGCCTTCGCCGTCGTCGTCGTGCTTGCCCTGGCATCCTTCGCGCTTTTTGGTCCCACCGGAACCGGAAAGGTGCCGGCCACACGTCCTTCGCTCGACCCGACGACAGCGCCCAAGCCCAGCGGCGGACCCTTTGTGGTGTACCAGTCGTCAGGAGAGGTCTTCCTGGTCGATGTGAGCGCGGACCAGATGAAACCAAAAGCCCTGGACCTTCAGATGAACAACTACTCGCTCCCCCTAACCGGAGGCGGTGACCTTCTGGCACTGCCCACCGGCGACAACATGATCTCGCTGGTCGGCCGCACCGGCGCACGGAAAGGGGCCTTTCGCGTCACCAGTCTGATTCGGGCGCTGGCCGTCTCTCCCGATCGTCGATCGCTTGCCATTGCGACCACGGACGAGGCCGGCATGTCCGCGCGAATCACACTTCTGCGAACGGACGGATCCGGAAAGGCTCGCCATCTGGCCGCGTTCCGCACCACGTCGGACACATCCGGAGGAACGTTCGCACTGTTTTGGAGCGCAGCCGATCGGTTGACCATCATCGATGCCTGCCATTGCGATGGCGGTCCGGGATCCGCAACCACCTACACACTGCCTTTGTCCGGACCCCTGACGAGGCTCTCTTTCCTGAAGGATTACGCACCCTACACACCCGGGCCCCAACTGAATGGCCCGCGCTTCGTTTTCGACCACGTCCCGCCCATTGACTGCCTTGAAACCCCGGACCCGTGCGGCAACCTTCTTCATAGCCTGGTCGTTGCCGATGTCGCCAAAGGATCGCTGCGAACGGTCGCCGAGCGGCGGAAGCGGGCCTTCGGCGCCCCGCAGATCTCGCCGGATGGATCATTGGTTGCGGCCGGGACGCCGGACGCGACGCCGGCCGACAACGAGCTGACGATCTGGGATGTAGAGCGCGGCGCGATCGTGGATCGCGTCCGGCACGGATCCGAGCGCTTAACCCCCACAGCCTGGATCGACAACTCGTGGATCGTCGCGTACTCGACAAGCGGGGACGACGACTTGACGGGCAGTTTGTGGGCCATCCATCGCGAAGGTCGGGGGCGTGTCAAAGTCCGTTTGCTGATCAGCGGTCCCGAGATCACGTTCCTGGGCTGGCTTCGGTAAGAGGGACCGCGGCCTCCGCGTGGCCATGCGAGAGGGGGGGCCCGGGGCGGGCCCCCAACCCACAAAACAACAAAAGAAACCCCCGCGAAAA
>JBKKBA010000433.1:0-2824 GCA_046714275.1 Actinomycetota bacterium | reverse complement strand
TGCGTTCCGATTCCGGCGTCCTCGTCGTGGAAGAACAGGACCGTGTCCCGCCATGCGCGACCGCGACGAGGCTCGGCGACGACACTCAAACCGTCGCTGACGATCCCTTCACCAACGGGGTCGCGGTAGCGGACGCCCTTCGGACCGATGACGATGGCTCCGTACAGTCCTTGACGACCGCGCGGGACGGCTTCTTCCGGGTCGCGCAATGTCGCGACGTGCTGGCCCAGCTCGGGCGCGGCGTAGAAACGCAGGACCGACGACGCGCCCGGCTGTGTCGTGGCCGGCGCAGACGGATCGTAGGCCAGCAGGTCGGCCCGAAGCGACACGGGATCGCCGCCGTAGTTGGTGAGCGTGATCTGGATGCAGTCGCCGACCGCGGCGCGCAACACCATCGGGCTGGGGTTGAGCGCCGCGGTCTGCGCGCTCTCGCGCGAGCGCGTGCGCGTGTGCGTGGCGACCAGGATTCTGCGAGCGACATTGGCGTTCGGCATCGGCAGCTTCGCCTCCGCAACTGCAACGTCGAAGCGGCGGACCGGTGCGCCGCCGGGGCACAAGGGGCCACCATCAAGCGCAGCCGCGCGACCCGGCAGTGCGCGCAACGGAGACGCCCCCGGGGCGTGCACGCGGAACACTCCCCACGACCCTTCACGCACCTTGGACACGCGCCCGTTCCGGTACACGTAGTCGCCGGGCATCCGCTGCGGACCACCGGCTGCGGGAACGACCAGGTCGAACCGCTCGGAGATTCCCAGCCGAGCCGTCGATGCCGGCGGCGACTGGGGATCGTGCAGCTCGTTGCGGAACCAGTGGCCGTCCACGTGGAACGTGTGGATGTCGTTGGTCCCGCCGACCAGCGTCCGGAACACGACGGGATCGCCCACGTCGGCTTCGATCAGCGGCGTCTCGGGCGGCGCGCGCGCCGCGTCGAACAGATAACCGGGCCGCGTGGATAAGGGTTCGGCGCGCATGTTGATCGCTCCGCCCAGCGCTCGCCCGTCGGACAGGATCGGCACGTCGTCTTGCAGCATCAGCACGGCTTCGCGGAACGATGCCGTCAGATCCGCCCCGACTCGCGCGGTCGTGCGAATGTCGGCGATCGCGCCGCTTCGCAGCACGGCCCCCGTCCGCGGATCGTGGTAAGTCGTTCCCGGGGGCTCGACTATCAGCGACCCGAACAGCCCGTGCCGCCACGACTGCAGCGCGTTGACGTGATCGTGGAAGTATGCGGTTCCGGTCTGCGCATCCGGATACCAGCGATAGCGCACGAACTCGGCCGATACCGCTTCACCGGCGGCGTGAGCCAGACGCAGCGGCTGGTCGAAGAACAAGCGGTTCCCCGCGATCCGCGCGATGCGGCGCGGCTCGTACGATCCCGTTGTGTTCAGGCCGATGGCGACGGTCGCGCCCGTTTGAAAGCGCGCGCCGTCCAAAACATCGGCGAAGGGCGCGCCGGTCGATACGGCTTGCGTCAGGCGCGTTCCTTCCTTGGCGTAGGGCCGCACCGATTGCTCGTAGTTGAATCCGGTGATCACGCCGTCGGATGCCTGGACGTCGAACTGCACGAAGTGGATGTGCATGTTGGCTTTGGCGAACCCGTGCGTGATCGGCGCATCGGGAAGCGACGTGGCGAACACGATGTCCACGCAGTCCTCTTGCGCGTTCGCGCGGATCACCAGCGGAGAGCGCAGCGCCGGGTTGGCGCGCATGGCGGCTTCTTGCTGGGCCAAGACGTAGAGCTGTCCGTCGGGATCGACGATGTTCGCCCGCCGGTTCAGCGGGATCGGAATTGAGATCGCGTTGACGCGAAACTCGCGTCGTGTCGACGACGGGCAGATCCCCTCGGGCCCCGTGGAACCGGGAGTCACCGGCTGGTTGGGGTACGGCTGATTTGCCACAGGCGGGTCTAGGTACGGCGCGGGCGAGCGTCCGGGTGAAAACGGAGGGCGCTTGCCCAGATGCGGCCGCAGGAAGGGATACGCAAGTCGTCCGCTCAGCGGATCGAAGCGAATCGGCGGTCGCGCGCCCGGGGACTTAGAGGAGTACCCGGGCCAGGTTCTTCGCTCCTCCGGCTCGCCGACGGCGATCCCTTGCTCGACACGCCAATCCAGCACCGACGCGTCGTATCCGCGCGGCACGCCTTGCGGCGGCAGCAGCGAAGCAGCCCATCGCGACGGATCGGTGACCTTCACGCGGTCGCCGCGATAAGAGACGGTCTTGCCAAGCAGTTGCGCGGAGGTCACGCCCGGCAAGACCTGTTCAACGCGATCCGCAAGCGCCGGCAGAGCGGGCAATGAATCGGTCTGTGCGCCCGCCGACTGCAACGTGTTGTAGACGCGCCAGATCCCCCACATGCCGGCGAAGTAGTGATGCGCGACGTGGCAGTGGACCAGGAAGTCGCCGACCGACGCCTGGCATCCTCCCGATCCGCATTCGTTTTCGGTATCGAATGTTTCCGACGGACCGATGGACTGCGAGTCGGTTCGCTCGCTGCGACCCGGCAGCAGCGCCGGCTTCTTCGTCGGGCCCGTGGCGAAGCGCGGCGGGTCGATGCCGGGACGCCGGGGCCAGCGCGTCGCGCCGCCGTGGACGTGATGCACGTGCGCGACCTCGCTGCCGCCGTGGATCACCCGTTGCTTCACCGGATCCCCCACGTACGATCGCAGCACCGGTGTCGCGGGATCGCCGAACACGTAGGACGAGTACGCCGCCGATTCGTCGAAGCGTCCGGTCTGCTGCTGCTGCAGGCGCATGCGGTTGAGGAACGGCTCGCTGCGATAGTTGATCGCGCGCGCCCCAGGCCGGTACGCAGACAGCAGTGGAT
>JBKKBA010000432.1:0-8432 GCA_046714275.1 Actinomycetota bacterium | reverse complement strand
TCTTCTACATCGACATGCGGATGTACGGCTACTGGGAGAACCAGATCTATTGGCCGGCGCAAGAGAAGCACCACGTCCAGTACATCAAGGGCATTGTCACCGAGGTCCTTCCGAAGGGCGACCAGTTGCTGGTGCGCGGGGAAGACACCACGATGGGCAGGCCGATGGAAGTGCCGATGGATATCGTGGTGTTGTCGGTCGGGATGGAGCCGTCGAAGGGCACGCGTGAGATGGCGGCGCTCTTTGGGGTTCCGCAGAACAAGTACGGTTTCATCGAGACCGCGAACCCGCCGCTGGACACCGCCACGACGACCGTCGAAGGCGTGTTCGTCTGCGGAGCGGCCACGGGACCGGCCGACCTGGAGGACAGCGTCGGAAGCGCGGGCCTGGCGGCAATGAGGGCGACGGCACTGGTGCGGCGGATGGCCGCGGTAGCACCGGCGTAAGCCGGCAGCAGACAACCAAGCGAGGGAGGCCGCTCGCGTGGCCTCTGGGGGGTCCGAGGTGCCGGGTCAGGTCGTCGACACACAGAGCGCCGAAGAGTTCATGCGTGAGGCGCTCACGAAGATCACCGAGGAAGAGATGGCGTCCATCGTGGCCCAGCTCGAGCACAAGTCGGCCCGTTTCCACGATCTGCTTGTGGAACGCGGGGCGCTGACGCTGAGTGACGACGAGCTGCGGGGCGTCCTGCGGACGATCTTCTCCGCGCGCCGGCGCGCCGGCGTGTTTCTCTCCGACCTTGGTCCCCAGCGCCTGCGCGAGCTGATTGCGGACCTTCTTGGGCCGGGGAACGTCGAGCATCGGCTGGAAGCGTTCGTGACGGGTGTTTCGTCTCAGACCGAAGAGGCGATCGGCCTTGAGATGGCCACCGAGTTGCTGCATTTCACCAAGCCCGACCGCTTCTGGCTGTGGACCAGATGGATGTGGGATCCAAACGTTCAAACCGGATCGCTGCGCCTGGTGACCATGGACGAGTTCGACCTGACCGGTGCAACGATCGGTGAGACCTATCTCAAGGTGGGAGAGGCCATCGCCTTCGTCAGCCAGACCGGCGAGGCCGTGGGGTTCACGACGCTGGGGGGTCGCAGCGCATTTGGCATCGATGTCTTTCTGGCGTGCGTCTACGGCGTCTACATGTACACGGTGCTTCGTATGCGCATGACACAGGAGTTCAACAAAGTGATGCCGCAGCTTCCCGAGCTTGCTCGCCGGCTGCTGGGCGTTCACCGGATGGAGGTCTGATGGGTCTGGAGAAGCAGTTTCCGACGGCGGTAGAGAAAGATTCCGTCATCATCGATGACTGGGAGCTTACCGGCGAGTGGAACCGCATGTTTGAGCAGCGAGTGATCTTTGACTACGACACCGCCGGCTTCGAGAAGATCTCTGCGCTGCCCGGCGGTGAGTCGCTGGAGTGGTGTTACGGATGCGGCAAATGCATTCCGGTGTGCCCCGTGGACATCGTGGGGGACTACGGCCCGCGCAAGATCCACAGAAACACCCAGCTGGGCGTGGATCTGTTCACCGACCACAACCTTTGGCTGTGCACAACTTGCGGAAACTGCCTGCGCGTATGCCCGAAAGAGGTCGACATGATCCAAATCATGCCGGCCGTCCGTGAAGTAGCGGTGAGCGAGGGGAACGTCCCGGCCGAGCTGCAAGAGGTCTTTGAAAAGACTTTCCGGTACGGCAACGCCCTGGGTGAGAACCCGCGGAAGCGGATCGAGTGGACGAAGGGTGCCAACACGCCGGTGCGCATCTTGAAGGACGACCCATCCCCGGTGGACGTGCTGTTTCTGATCGAGGACTACTGGGCGTATCACCCGCGCGGTCGCGAGGCAGCGCAGGCGAACGCGCGGGTTCTCAACAGGATCGGCGCCGATTGGGCCATCTTGGGTATCGAAGAGAAGACGATCGGCGACTCACAGCGCCTGGCCGGAGAGAAGGGCCTGTTCGAGATGCTCGTCGAGCAAAACGTCGAGCTGTTCTCGAAATATCAGTTCAACCGGATCGTCACGTCGGACCCGCACGCGTTCAACGCCCTGCGGAACGAGTATCCGAAGCTGGGTCACACCTACGACGTCCTGCATTACACGCAGTTTCTGGCCCAGCACCTGGACAAGATGAGCTTCGGGAAACCGCTGGGCGCGAAGGTGACGTTCAACGATCCGTGCTATCTGGGCCGCCACAACGGCGAATACGACGCGCCCCGACAGCTCATCGAGGCGATCCCCGGCGCGGAGTTCGTCGAGATGCTGCGGTGCAAGGCCAACGGGTACTGCTGTGGCGGTGGCGGCGGCGCGATGTGGCTTGACGGCTTCTCCAAGGACTACACGACCGAACGGCTCTCCGAGCGGCGGGTACGGGAAGCCGTGGAGACCGGGGCCGACATCCTTGCCGTCTGCTGCCCCTACGAGGTGTCCCGATTCGAGGATGCCGTGAAGTCCACCGGCAACGACGGCAAGCTCCTGGTCCGCGATCTCTCGGAGCTTCTGGACGAGGCGATGGTGTAGGAGCAATGGCCCTTCGTGTAGTGGACCTGGGCGATCAGGGCGGGCTGCGCTCCCAGACGGTCTGGCATGCGATCGCCGACGTGATGGGCCCGGATGACGATCCGGTGCTGGCCCTCCAAAGACCAACAGAGGGATACGTCTCGATCGGCTTCCACCGCGCGCTGGCAGAGATCGACCTGAAGGCCTGCCGGCGGCGAGACGCCGCGGTGTATCGCCGGCGGGTCGGCGGCGGCCCGGTGTATTGCGACGAAGCCCAGTTGTTCTTTCAACTCATCGTTCCGGTTGCCAAGGCCCCGAAGGTGGTTGACCGTGCATGGCGCCGGTACCTGGCGCCGGCCGTTGAGGCGTTCCGTCGGATGGGGGCGGACGCGCGTCTGTCCGGCGCTAACGACATCGTGGTGGGTGACCGCAAGGTGAGCGGGCTGGGCGCGGCGACGATCGGCGACGCGATGGTCTTCGTCGGGAACGTGATCTTCGACTTCGACTACCAGGCGATGACCGATGTGCTCGCGCTGCCGGATGAACGTTTCTCGAATGAGGTGCTCCGGCTGATGCGACGGTACCTGGCGCCGATCGATGCGGTGACCGGAGCACGTTGCCTTGTCGAAGGGGCGCGCGGCCACCTGATCGATGCGTACGCAGAGGCGCTGGGCGACCCGGTGTTCTCGGCGCTGCGCGAGGCCGAGGAACAGGCGGCCAGCCGGTTCGACCGGCTGTTTTGCTCCAGCGAGTGGCTGAGCGCCGATCGGCCCCAGCGGCCGGTGGCGATCAAGATCCGTTCCGGTATCGGCGTCGTCGATGTGCAAGGAGCGATGGTTTCGTTCGTCGACGGCACCATCGATCAGGTCGCGCTTACGGAAGGATGGGTGGCCGCTCCCAGCATGCGCGCCCAGCTTGAGCATGCCCTGTCCGGCCTGCAGCTTGACGAGGGTGCGATCACGCAGGCCACGGGACGGCCCGATCTTGCGGCAGCAATCGTCCATGCGCATCACGCACGATTCTGATGAGGGAGGATTCGATGGAAGCACTGCTTGTCCAGGCCGCCGGGTACACCCTGCCGCTGGACCGCTACTACCACCGGGTAGACAACCTTTGGGTCCGCGTTGAAGGTGAGTTGTGCCGGATCGGCATGGACGTGCTGGGGCAAGAGATGTCGGGTGACTTGGCGCAACTGGCACTGGTCGCTCCGGGCACGGACCTTGAGGCCGGGATGGAGATGGGCACGCTTGAGGCGCAAAAATTCGTCGGCGCGTTGCGTTCGCCGATCAGCGGAACGGTCGTGACCGTCAACGAGCATCTTTTTAGCGAGCCCCGGCTGGTAAACAGCGATCCCTTCGGTGAGGGATGGATGCTCATGGTCAGGCCGTCGCAGGATCTTGACCAGGAACTGGCGCAGATGGCCTTCGGCGAGGCGGTCGTCCCGTGGTTCGAGGAGCGGGTCAAGGAGTGCCGCCTGATGGGGATCCTGGCCGAATGAGCGCGGTCACGGAGATCACCCCCGGCTGGGCAATCCGCAGCCGGAACTTCGGCGAGCAGATCGATTTCTTTTCGCCCGGCCTCAAGCGGTATGAGACGTCGGAGTTCAAGCCGCGAAACGCTCGAGCCTTCCTTCCGATCAGCGTGACCGGGTCGGCGTGCGCGCTGCAGTGCGACCATTGTCAGGCAAAGGTTCTGGAGGGAATGGTTTCCGTCCGCGCCCAGGAAGATCTGTTCGCGCTGGCGGTTTCGTTGCACGAAAAGGGCACCAAGGGGATCTTGGTCTCCGGGGGCTCCACTCGAGAAGGTGGCGTTCCTTTGGCGCCCCATTTAAACGATATCCGGCGCATCAAAGCCGAGTTGGGCATGACGGTGATTGCTCACGTCGGCTACCCGTCCGCGGAACTGGCGCGTGGGCTTGCCGACGCGGGCGCCGACGCCGCCATGATGGACATCATCGGTGCGAACGAGACCCTGCGCGATGTCTACCATCTGGACCTCACCGTCGATGACGTCGAACGGTCCCTTGCCGCGCTGACCGACACCGGCATGCGGGTCATTCCCCATATCGTTCTTGGCCTGCAGTACGGCCGTTTCTTGGGAGAGTTCCATGCGCTTGAGATGATTGCCAGGCACCCCGTGTGGACGCTGGTCCTAGTCGTGCTGATGCCGCTCACCGGAACGCCGATGGGTGCCGTGAAGTCCCCACCCGTCCCGGAGTGCGCCCAGTTTTTCGCGCTCGCGCGCGACACGATGCCGGAAACACGCGTGCACCTGGGATGCGGACGCCCGATGGGCGAGACCAAGGTGCTCCTGGATCGCGCTGCGATCGACCATGGATTCAACGGAATCGCGTATCCCGCTGAGGGGTCGGTCGCGTACGCCGCCGAACGCGGGCTGACACCAAAGTTCTACGACGCGTGCTGCTCGGTCACCTGGGGTGAGTTCTAGTGCCGGCCGGGCACCAGATGGAACGGTGGCGCCTTCTGACCGAGGACGGCGCAAGTGCGGCGAGCGGGCTGGCGGTCGATGAGTCGCTGATGCACCCGTATGCCGCGAACGACCTGCCGCCGACGCTGCGGCTGTACACGTACCGGTCGCACTGCGCGCTTGTCGGCAGGTTCCAGGACACCGCAGCCGAGTTAAATCTTCAGGCATGCGCGTCAACCGGAACCGAGGTCAATCGCCGGCCGACCGGCGGCGGGGCGATCGTGATGGGCCAAGACCAGTTAGGGATTGCGCTGATCACTCACCTGCGCCGAGGTGAGGTTCCGGCTCATGCGCGCGCGATCGTCATGGAGTTCGGGAAGGCGGTCGCCCTTGGCCTTGCCCGCCTGGGAATCCGCGGTGAAGTTCGGGGGAAGAACGACATCGCCGTCGATGGGCGGAAGGTTGCCGGACTGGGGGTGTTCATCGACGATCGCGATGCGGTGCTCTTCCACGCAAGCGTGCTGGTCGATCTTGATGTTCCGTTTATGCTGAGCGTTCTGAACGTTCCCGCGGCAAAGCTTGCCGATAAGGCGGTCGCATCTGTGCAAGACCGCATCACGACGGTACGACGCCTGGTGGGAGAGCATCGCTCCACAGATGCCGTTCGCGTTTGCATTCAAGCGGGGTTCGAAGAGCATTTCGGCATCCGCTTCGACCACGACGGCCTGACCCGCGACGAACGTGCTGCAGCCGATGCCATAGCGGCCCGGCGTTACGAAGACCCGGCGTGGATCATGCTTCGATCGAGCGGGGATGCTCCCGCAGGATCGGGATTGCTCAAGACGCCGGGCGGGTTGCTGCGTATCCACGCATCGCTGGGCGGTGACGCGATCAAGTCCGTGATGCTGACCGGCGACTTCATGGCAAGCGAGAGGGCCCTGGTGGAGATCGAGGAATCGCTTCGGTGGGCGACGCCGGATCGCGACGCCGTCGCACGCGCCGTGGATGGCGCCGTCACGCGCGGCGGAGGCCTCTCCGGCGTTGCCGGATCCGATCTGACCGAAGCGATTTGGCAAGCGGTGCTGGACGCGAAAACACGGCGTGGGATGACGACTGGGTCGTGTTACTATCCGCCACTTTCTTCGCGCGATGCACTGCCAAGCGGGAGGAACGCATGAGCGTCGATACAGGACGGCTGCCGGTTGTCGGCTCGCCGGAGCAGAAGTGGTCCCCGGATTGGGTCCGGATCAGCATGGCCAGCGCGTATGCGCTGCGATACCGATCTGGGCGCTTCACGCGGGACTTTGAGTTCGGCGGCATCAACCTGCTGCTCAATTACGAGCAGGGCTGCTTGTCCGACTGTGCTTATTGCGGCCTGGCGCGCACTCGCCCGGGAGCCTACGTTGACAAGTCGTTTATCCGCGTGGAATGGCCACTGGTGGAGACCGACGACTTTGTGCAGCGCCTGGGCAAGCACAGGGAGACGCTCACCCGCCTGTGCATCTCGATGGTCACGCACGGCCATTCTTATCGGGACACGGTGGATATCACCGAACGCATCCGCTCCCAGGTTGACACGCCGTTGTCGATCCTGGTCGCCCCCCCGACGCTCAATCGAGACCGTCTGGAGCACTTCGCTGCGATCGGTGTTGACATGATCGGCGTTGGCCTGGATGCGGTGACGGAGCATCTGTTCCGCGCCCACCGGACGGAGGTGCCGAACGGCGGTCTGGACTGGGACAAGTATTGGGAGGTTGTGTCCGACTCCCGGGAGATTTTCGGCCCGTGGAAGGTGAACTGTCACACGCTGGTGGGACTTGGGGAGACCGACCGGCAGTTGTGCGATGTGTTCTCTGATTTGTGCGACAGGCAGATCTTTCCGTATCTGTTCTCCTTCAATCCCGAGCCGGATTCGCGCATGGCCGACCATCAGCGTGCTTCGATCACGCGCTGGCGCCGCATCCAGCTCACGAAGTATTTGATCGAGACGGGCGGCCTTCGCAAGAAGCACTTTGCGTTCGATGATGACGGAAACCTGGCGCGCATCAACGCGGACCCGGGAGTGGTTTGGGATGCGATTCGCTCCGGAGTCCCGTTCATGACGAACGGTTGTCCCGGACCGAACGGTTTGCCGGGCTGCACTCGCCCGTACGGCAGCTACCGGCCCAGCGAGCCGTTCCGCGATTTTCCGTTCCTTCCCGAGCGCTGGGATCTGGACGGAATCCTTGAAGAGCTGAGCATCGATGAACTTCTGACGCCGTGAAGGAGGCACCATGAACATCATCGTTCCCGTGAAGCAGGTTCCCGACCTGGTCGAGGAGCTGGAGATCGGCCCGGATGGGACCGATCTTGATCGCGAGTACCTCAAGTATGTGATGAACGAGTTCGACGAGCACGCCTTGGAGGCCGCGCTTCTGCTCAAGGAGGCAACAGGCGGAAGCGTCACGGTGATGACGCTCGACATGGGCGAGGCCGATCAATTGCTCTTCACGGCCGCTGCCAAAGGCGCCGATACCCTGGTCAAGATCACCGGCGACTTTGACGGCCGGCCGCCGGATTCGCACGCGCTGGCGCAGATCTTTGCCGCGGCGATCCAAGGTCGCCCGTTCGATCTGATCGTCACCGGCGTACAGGCGGCCGACGACCTGGATGGTCAGGTTGGGCCGCTGCTGGGAACGGCACTCGGTGTGCTTCACGTCTCTGTGGTCAGCGGGCTGGAGCCGTCCGGCGCAGGCGTGACGGTGCATCAGGAGTTTGGTGGGGGCATGATGGTCGAACTGGAGCTTCCAACTCCGTGCGTCTTGGGCATTCAGGCGGCGAAGCAGGCACCGCGCTATGCGCCGATCACCCGTGTCCGGCAGGCCATGCAAAGCGCGCAGATCGAAGAGGTCGCCGCTGCGGCGGGCGAACCCTCTGCCCTCACGATCCGCAAGATGGTCAAACCCCAGTCCGGATCCCGAGCGGAGATGCTGACCGGATCACCCGAAGACATCGCCGAGCGTGTCGCCGGCATCCTGCGCGAGCGCGGGCTTGTGAAGGCCTAAGGAGATCACCATGGGAGACGTCTACGTCATCGCAGAGCAGTTCCGAGGCACGCTGTCGGAGATCACGTTCGAACTTCTGGGCAAGGCAAAAGAGCTTGCCGGTGGCAGCCAGGTCGTCGCCGTGCTCATCGGCGGGCCCGGGACGCGGGACCTGGCGTCACAGCTGGGCGCCGCGCAGCGGGTCCTGGTGATCCAGGATGAGCGGCTGGCTTCCTTCACCCCGGAGGCCTACAAGGCGGCACTCGTCGATATCGTCGGCCAGCGCGATCCCAGTCTGGTGTTGATTGGAAACACCTCGATGGGGATGGACATGGCCGCCGGGTTGTCGGCCGCGGCCGGCATGCCGCTCGTCGCGTACTGCCATGCGGTTGCCAAGGAGGGATCGACCCTGGTCGCGACCAGCCGGCTCTACGGCGGAAAGATCGACGTTGAAGTTGCCATCGAAGGAGCCGCCGTTGTGTCGGTCCAGGCC
>JBKKBA010000431.1:0-4330 GCA_046714275.1 Actinomycetota bacterium | reverse complement strand
GAAGTTGCAGCGATCCGTCACCGAGATGCGCAGATCGTCGGCAACGCGCCCGAAGGAATCAGAAAGTGAGGAAGCCACAGTCTTTGCAGTATAGACCGTCGCTTCCGGCGTCCGTTCCGCGTTCAGCCGTACGCCGGCCAAACCGACCAGGCGAACAGGACGCCAATCGAAGCGGCTGCCGCCAGCCGTCCCAACAGGGACCATGCCCGAGCCTTCCGTGGGGCGACGTTGAGAGTCCCAACGACCGGGTCGCAGCGCGGTGTAATCAACGCCTCGACCGGTCCGGCGCAGGCATGTTGAGCCTCCGGGGGGATTGCCGGCAAAGTTTCCGGCAGGGCCTCCGGAGGGGCCAGAAGGGTCCGCATGACGCCGCGAGGCAGGGTCTCGATCGTCGCCGAGGCGTCGGACCGGACCACGCGGCGCGGTTGGGATCGGTCCTTTGCGGCCGCGCGCATGGCTCGGGCGACATCGACCGGCCGCTTTGCCGATCGAGCGATCCCGGTCGTCGCGCACGCAACGACCGCCCGTGCCTGGGCCGGTCGGATGCCCAAAACCTGAGCGACATCTTCTTCGTCCAGACCCAGGCCGAAGCGCAGAAGAACGGCCGCCCGTTGCCGGTGTCTCAGCCGTGAAACGGCTTGCAGGATCGGCGCGCGCGGTGGATCATCCGGGGCAGGGCCGCGGAGCGCGGCAGCCTCGGCTTTCAAGGCGCCGTAGGCCAGCCGAAGCCCCAGCGTGAGTTCCCGGTCCGGATTGGTCCGTCCCGACGCCGTCATGCGCCGCGATTCTGATACTGCCCAGCGCACAATGGCTCGGACGCCCAGGGGAAGGTGATTGGGGTCCCGGCCCAGCAGGGCAGCGCCGAAGAAACGGTAGGCCCAGGGAACGGCGCCTTCCGTGACGTGCGCCTGGTGCGTGTCGTGCCTGTCGTACTGGAGCGCTGCGTCCATGACCTCCTCCAATTGAGATGAGGCATCGACCGCTCCGCTTCGCTAAGCCCCTCCCGAAAAAGGGGCAGAGAGTCACACTAGCAACACTTGTGATCACGTCAATCATCTGAGTACAGGAGCCACTGGATCAGCTCTGAACAAGGAGCGCGAGTTCCGCATGTCGAATCACTCGGCGATGCCTAAGGGGGCGGGGAACATCCTGGCTGCTCTTGTGCTGCTCGGCGGTCTGCCCGGGCCGGCAGGCGTAGCGATGGGACAGGGAGCGGCAGCCTCTTCCGATCCCGCAAGTTGGGAGTGCCCGCGGTATCTCCCGGCCAAGTTCCTCGTCAACATGAACAGCGCCCCCGCCGGGGCACGCCAGGCGATCGACGCCGGCTTCCAGACCTGGGAAGCGGATGCCGGGAGTTGGGTCGATTTCGCCGATCCCGGTCTCACCGATGCATCCAGTCCCGCAGACGACGGCGCCAACATCGTTTGGTGGCAGCCCGATCCTGGTGACTTTCGCACTCGCTTCTGGCTCTACATGGACGGGTCAAGAATCCGGGGGTTCGACATTCAGTTCAACTCGCGATTCTCCTTCTCCACAAGTCCTTCACCGTCCGCGTACGACATCCAGAGCGCTGCGAGCTACGAGGCCGGTCACGTGCTTGGACTTGCCAACGTGGCCGATGACCCGTCGCAGATCATGGGCGGTGATTTTGCCCCGGGCGAGATTCGGCGCGACCTCGGGGTCGAAGACGTGGCACAGGTGCGCGCTTTGTATCCGTACGAAGATCTGGCAGCCAACTTCGTTGCACAATCCCCCAGCAACTCGGATCCTGTTGGTGTCTTCTTCATCCCCGGCCACCGGTATCTCACGGATCTCACACCGATTCCCTTCCAGGCGACGTTCCGCAATGTTGGACGGACACCCTGGGGACTGTGGGGCGGCGTTGACAGGGAAGTCAGGATCGTGACGACACTCCCGCGTGGCCGCGTCAGCCCCTTCTGGGACCCGCCAACCTGGATCTCCCCCTCCCGGCCGGTCGGTTACCGGGGGGCCGCCGTATGTCGCGGAGAGGAGCTGACGCTCGCCTGGTACATGAGAGCACCTCAGAACGTTCACGAGCAGCGGTTCGACGAAAGTTTCGGGCTGCGCCTGGACGGCCTTGACCGGTGGCTGGTCACGGGTGTGCCGCGGTGGTCCCGAACGAGCTGCCAATGCTAAACGGCGCTGTGTCCCCGCCCCACCTTCAGCTACTTCCACTAGCAGCGCGGCGTTAGCCGACTGGGAGCGCGAAGCCCTCTCGTTGCAGCAAAGCCGCCTTCCTGGCGGTGCCGCCCATACCGTAGTTGCCCAGCGTCCCATCGCCGCGCACCACCCGGTGACACGGCACCAGCAGCGGAATGGGATTCCGCGCCATCGCCGTCCCCACCGCCCGCGCCGCGCCGGGATGCCCAATCGCCTGCGCGATCTGGCCGTACGAGCGTACCTGTCCGGCGGGGATCCGCATGGTGGCCTTCAACACTTTCTGCCGGAACGGCGGCAGCGCTGACAGATCCACCGGCGCATGGGACGTGTCCCCATCCAGCGCCGTTCGCACACGCGTTGCCAGGTCCCTGGGCAACGAACCGGCTTGCGGCTGCACACCCAGCAAGTCGGCCAGCCGCGTCACGAATCGCGCCCGGCCGACCTCGGTCTCAAGCGCCACCACCCCGCGCGAACTCCACGCAACGAACCCTTGGCCGGCCGCCGTATCCACAGGCGCATACGTAATCGAACCCTTCATCGGATTACTTGCCCTGAGCCTTGGCCGCGCGCTCCCGAACGCGGCGATCCAGGTGCCGCTTGCGCACGCGAAGTGATTCGGGAGTGACTTCCACCAGCTCGTCGGCGGCGATGAATTCGATGGCGGTTTCGACGTTCAGCTCGCGCGGCGGCTCCAGCTTGATCGCGTCGTCGGCCGCATGCGTGCGGATGTTTGTCTTCTGCTTCTCTCGCGTGACGTTCACGACCAGCTCATCGGGCCGCGCGTGCTCCCCGACGACCATGCCTTCGTAGACTTCCGTATTCGGTCCAAGCAGCAAGACACCGCGCGGCTGCAGAGAATCCAGCGCATAGCTGGTCGCCTTCCCCGTGCGATCGGCCACCATGGCGCCACCGGCTCGGTGCGGCAGATCACCGCACCACGGCATCCACCCGGCGGCATGCAAGTGCAGCAACGCCGTCCCGTTAGTCGCCGTCAGCAACTGCGTGCGGAATCCCAGAAGACCGCGCGCCGGCGCTTCGAACGTCACGATCGAGCGTCCCGAGTCGCCGGGCCGGATATCAACAACTCGCCCCTTTCGCGGCGCCAAGGCTTGGGAAACCACGCCGACCCGATCGTCGGGAACGTCCACGATTCCGCGCTCCAATGGCTCGTGCAAGGCACCTTCAATTTCGCGCGTGATCACTTCGGGCCGAGACACTTGGAACTCGTAGCCCTCGCGGCGCATCGTTTCGATCAGCACGGCAAGCTGAAGCTCGCCGCGTCCGGCAACCTCCTGCACTTCGGGAGAGTCGGTTTCGTTCACGCGGATGCTGACGTTGCCCAGAATCTCGCGCTCCAGCCGCTCCTTCAGATGGCGCGATGTCAGGAACTTGCCTTCGCGTCCCGACAGCGGCGACGTGGACACACCGAAGGTCATGCGCAATACCGGCTCGTCAACGATCAATCGAGCCAAAGCAACGGGGTTCTCCAGGTCGGCAAGCGTGTCGCCGATCTCCACGTCGGCCATACCGGCGGCGACGAAGAGATCACCGGCCAGGATCTCGTCAACCTTGACGCGTTCCAAGCCCTCAAATTTCAACAGCGACGTCAGCTTCCGCCGCTCCGTCGAACCGTCGTCGCGGCAGAGCGCAATCAGCTCGTCGGTGTGCAGCCGTCCCTGCACGACGCGTCCGATGGCCAGCCGGCCCAGGTAGTCCGAAGCGTCAAGGTTGGTGACCAGCGCTTGCAGCGGTTCGTCCGCGCTGCCGGTTGGCGCGGGAATGGAATTGATGATCGCATCCAGCAGCGGACCCAGGTGATCGTCGGGGCCCGGCATTCCGATGTCGGGCACGGCTTTGCCGTCGCGTGCGATCGCGCTGAACACGGGGAAGTCGATGTGATGATCGTGCGCCTCAAGATCGAAGTAGAGCTGGTAGATCTCGTCCAGAACTTCGTGCGGCCGGGCGTCCTTGCGGTCCACCTTGTTGATCAGCACGATCGACGGCAGGCCGCGGTGCAGCGCCTTCGACAGCACGTACCGCGTCTGCGGCAGAGGCCCTTCGGCGGCGTCCACGATCAGGATGATGCCGTCCACCATCGCCAGGGCTCGCTCGCCCTCGCCGCCGAAGTCCGCGTGACCGGGCGTGTCTA
>JBKKBA010000430.1:0-2683 GCA_046714275.1 Actinomycetota bacterium | reverse complement strand
CTTGCGGCGCTCCCAATAACGATGTCTGGGTACTGCAGAACGCCAACGGATTGGGAGGGACGCCCATCTGGACCCAGCTTTCTCCCACCGGCGGGCCGCCGCCTGCAAGGAGCGGCCACACAGCGGTCTATGATGCAGCAAACAACCGTATGGTCGTGTTCGGCGGGGGAACTTCTGCTGGTCAGGCTAACGATGTCTGGGTGCTGGAAAACGCCAATGGCCTGGGTGGAACGCCCGTCTGGACACAACTCACCCCGACTGGCGGGCCTCCGACTGTAAGGTACGGACACACTGGGGTCTATGACCCGGCGACCAACCGCATGATCGTGTTCGGCGGATTAACTTCTACCGGTCTCGCTAACGATGTATGGGTGCTTGCGAACGCCGATGGCTTGGGCGGGACGCCCAATTGGACGCAGCTTTCTCCCACCGGCGGGCCGAGCGTGCGAGCCTACCATACTGCCGTCTATAACCCGGCGACGAACCGGATGGTCACGTTCGCAGGGGACAGCTGCACGGGCGGTTGCTCTGCGCCTGAGTGGTTCGCCCTGAACGACGTCTGGGTGCTGACCGACGCCAACGGAATCGTCGATCAGTGCCTGAACGTAACCTGTACGGCCTCCGATCAGTGCCACGACGCGGGCGTCTGCGACCCGACGACGGGTGATTGCTCCAACCCGGCCAAGGCTGACGGATCTGCGTGTAATGACGGCAACTCGTGTACCTCGACGGACAGCTGCCAGTCCGGCGCCTGTGTCGGCGTCGGCAATGCGCCTCCTGTCGTTACCGGCACTACGGCGACGGATCCGATGACGATCAGCGGCGGCAACGCCAGCGTGTCGGCAACGTTCACCGACGCGCCCGGGCAGACTCACACCTGCTCGATCTCGTGGGGTGATGGCTCGCCAGATTCCCCCGGCACCGTCAGCGAAACCAACGGCAGCGGAACCTGCACGGGATCTCATTCGTACGCCGCGCAGACAACGCCGGTCGTCTACGAAGTGACGATCACCGTCACGGACGACTGTGGCGGCGCGGGAAGCGGCGTGACCTACATCGTTCTCTACGATCCGAACGGCGGCTTCGTGACCGGTGGGGGGTGGATCAACTCTCCACTGCTGGCTTACCTGTACGATCCCTCGGCGGTCGGAAAAGCCAGCTTCGGGTTCGTCTCGAAGTACAAGAAGGATTCCACGGTCCCCGAGGGGAATACCAGTTTCCACTTCAACGCCGTGGGCTTCAAGTTCGACAGCGACACCTACGAGTGGCTCGTGATTTCCGGACCCAAGGCGCGGTACCGCGGAACCGGATCGGTCAACGGTGTTGCCGGTTACGGTTTTGAGCTGACGGCCTGGGATGGCCAGGTCAACGGCGGGGCGGGCGTCGACAGATTCCGTATCAAGATCTGGCAGGGAAATCCCGGCAATGTGATCTATGACAACGAGAGGGGCAGCCCGGATGGCACCGATCCCGTTACTGCGCTCGGCGGCGGTAGCATCGTCATTCACAAGAAATAGCCGAAGCACTCGAATCGAAACCAGGGGCGCCGTTCGCGAGAGCGGCGCCCTTCCTTTTCACGGAATCCGCACTGGTCAGCCCTCCAGCAGCTTCAGCGGGCTCGCGCGGCCCGCCTTCGCGACCTGGTCCATCGTGCACTGTTTCGGGGCCTTGTCGGGGCGGAAGCGAAGCAGCTTCGTCCCGTGACGGAATCGGCCTCCGGTGAAGTGGTCGTACTCGATCTCGACGACCAGGGTCGGCGCGAGCGGCTCCCACTCCCCCGTCCGCTCGGTCGACCAGCGGCTGGGCCCGCCGGGCGCGCGGCCTGTGAATCCGGGAGGCTTGCGAATCGCCAGGAGCTCGCGGGTGAGCTTCTCCTTGTCCTTCGCTTTGATCGAACAACTGAATCCGACGTGGTGGAGGAGACCCTTCGGATCGTAGAGCCCCAGCAACAGCGAGCCGATCACCTTCGAGTTCGTCCCGTATCGAAACCCGCCGACTACGCAGTCCACGGTTTGCTTGAGCTTCACTTTCTGCATGCCGGCCCGCTGCCCGGAGCCGGAGTCGTAGTCGAGGTCGAGGCGTTTCGCGATGATGCCGTCCACGGCCTTCCCCCCGCCGAAGAGCCACTTCTTCGCGGCCGCGACGTCGGTTGTGGCCGGAGAGAGTCGGGCGCTTCCCCCCTTCGGGAAAAAGCGGCGCGCAAAAGCTTCCAGGAGCGGCCGCCTTTTCGCGAGCGGCTCGCCGACGAGCGAGCGGCCCTTTTCGTCGACGAGCAGGTCGAAGACGATGAAGATCGACGGCGTCTCCTCCGCGAGCTGGCGGACGCGGCTCTCCGCCGGGTGGATGCGCATCAGCAGGGCATCGAACGAGATCGAGCGGCCGACGGGAATCACGATCTCTCCGTCGATGACGAAGCGCTGGGGCCCGAGCTTCCGCAGCGCTTCGACGAGCTCGGGGAAGTAGCGCGCGAGCGGCTGTCCCGACTTCGACTGCAGCTCGATCGAATCGCCGTCGCGGAACGCGAGGCAATCGGAAGCCGTCCCATTTCGGCTCGTACTGCCAATCAAGGCCGGCGGGAATTTCGTCGACGAGTAGCGCCTCCATTGGCGGATAGGACGTCGAAATAGGGAGGCTCACGATGAAGGAAGATCGCGCGGAAAGAGCTTCGGGTTTCCCGAAATCG
>JBKKBA010000429.1:0-4099 GCA_046714275.1 Actinomycetota bacterium | reverse complement strand
CATCGGTGCCGGCCCGCCCGTCACGACGCCGGCCTGGCGCAACTCGTCCATCAGGTCGCGCGTCGCCAGCGCCGCGCCGATGGCGTTCTCGGTAAACGGCCAGCCCTTGGGGTCGAGCACCCTCGCTCCTTTCGCCAGGCAGCGGGCTGGGGCCTGTAAGGAATCTTGTGTCAGGGGATGAGATCGGGTATTACCCAGCCTCTTTCCCTTACGGAGATTCACGAATGAATGCGCTCCTCAAGACCCAGGCCGAGCAACTGGCTCGCGCGATGGCCACGCAGGCCACCACGCTCGACGACCTCAACGGTCTGATGCGAACCATGATGAAGACCGCCCTCGAACGCATGCTCAACACCGAGATGGACGTGCATCTCGGTCGGCGAGCGCTGCCGGCTGTCGCGGAGGTCACCACGCCCGTTGCGGCGGCGACGGACGCCGTCAATGCGGCGGTGCCGACTCCAAAGAATCGTCGCAACGGACATTCCCCAAAGACGGTCAGCGGCGATCTGGGGGACATCCAGTTGCGAACGCCGCGCGACCGCAACGGCACGTTCGAGCCGCAGTTGATTGGCAAGCATCAACGTCGGCTCAGCGGCTTCGACGAGAAGATCCTCGCGCTCTACGCCAAAGGGATGACGACGCGCGACATCCAGGACATTGTCAAGGACCTCTATGGGGTGGAGGTGTCGCCGACGCTCGTCTCCGAGATCACGGCGGATCTCGATGCCGAGGTGACGGCCTGGCGTCAGCGGCGGCTCGATGCGGTCTGGCCCATCGTCTATCTCGATGGCATCGTGGTGCATGTCCGCGGCGACCATGGTCGGGTGTCGCAGCACACGATGTACGTGGCTATCGGTGTGAATCTGCTGGGAAAGAAGGAGCTTCTGGGTCTGTGGCTCAGCGAGACGGAGGGGGCGAAGTTCTGGTTGAATTGCCTGACGGACCTGAAGAATCGCGAGCTGAACGACATCTTCATCGTGTGTGTCGATGGCCTGACCGGCTTCCCCGAAGCGATCCGCACCGCCTATCCGCAGACGAAGGTGCAGCTGTGCATTGTGCATCTGGTGCGGGCGGCCCTTAGGTACGTGACGGACAAGGACAGTCGAGCGGTGGCGGCCGATCTGAAGAAGATTTACCAGTCGGCGACGGTAACGGAGGCGGAGCAGGAGTTGGAAAAGTTCGCTGAAGTGTGGGGCCAGAAGTATCCGACGATTGTGAAGCAATGGCGACTGAAGTGGAGCGATCTCACCGCCCTGTTTGAATTCCCCCTGCCGATCCGGAAGGCGATCTACACGACGAACGCGATCGAGTCGGTGAACAGCGTGATCCGGAAGTTCACGCGCAACCGGAAGCAGTACCCGAATGCGGAGTCGGCGTTGAAGCTGGTGTACCTGGCGATCCACGAAGCTTCGCAGCGGTGGACGATGCCGATCGTGGGTTGGAAGGCAGCCCTAAACCACTTCGCGATCGTGTTCGAGGACCGCTTGCCGCCGAACAGCAGAAACTGAGTAGCAAGACCCGTTCCCAACCCCACTGACACAAAAGAAATTACAGGCCCGCCACCGCCGCCGCCGGCTTCGCCCTCACGTCCCGCTCTCCGCAGCGGTCGTCTGTAACCGCTCTTGCTTGGCCTTCTTCGCCTGTTCCACCCGGTAACTCGGGATGTTCAACTCCACGATCACGCTGTGATGCACCAGCCGGTCGATCGCTGCCGCCGTCGTCATCGGGTCCTTGAAGATCGCCTCCCAACCCGAGAACGGCAGGTTGCTCGTCAGCAGCACGCTGCCCCGCTCGTACCGCTCCGCCAGCAACGTGAACAGCACCTCCATCTCCTCCCGGCTCTGCTGGACGTAGCCCAGGTCGTCCAGGATCAGCACCTCGTAGCCCGCCAGCCGCTTCAGCACCCGGCTCAATTTCAGGTCGCGCTTGGCCACTAGCAGCTCCTGCACCAGCAGGCCCGTCGTCCAGAACTGCACCCGGCGACCCGACCGCACCAGCTCCTGGCCCACCGCGCACACTAAATGCGTCTTGCCCGATCCTGGTACTCCGAATACCAGCACGTTCTCGCGCCGGTCCACGAACGAACCCTCCAGCAGCGACCGCACCTGCTGCACCACCTTCGCCGGCAGGCGCTTCAGGTCCAGCGCCGGCCAGCTCTTCTCCAGCGGCAGCCGCGAGTCCCGCAGCAGACGTTCCGTCCGCCGGCCCCGCCGCTCCTGGCACTCGCGTTGCGCCAGCCCCAGCAGGTACTGCTCGTAGCTGGACGCCTCCTGCTGCGCCTGCCGCGCCAGCTCCTCGTAGCCCGACCGGAACGCTGGCAGATGCAGTTCCTTCAGGCACCCCGTCAGCGTCTCCCGCACGTCCACGCTCGCCGTCGCCATCGTCCGCCTCCTTGCTTCCGAGTAAGGCGTCATACGACGCCAGGTCTACTGGACCGACCGTCACCTGCGCCGGTGACCTGTCCCTGTCACTCCGGTTCAACTCCGCCTCGACCGCTGCCGCGCCGGGCAGTCGGCCCTCGTCCAACAGCCCCCGCAGCACCGCCTCGACCCCGCTCTCCGACCGCCGCGCCGCCAGGTGCAGGATGGCCAGGTACTCCTTCGCCGCCCGCTCCGGCTGCCGCTCGGCCAGCACGTCATAGGCCAGCCGGAAGCGGCTCGACGGGAACAGGTCGCGCCGGTAGCGGTAGTCCGCGAACGCCCCCGGCTTGCGCACCAACCAGTCGATCACGTGCCGGTACTCGATCCGGTGCTTGCCGCGCCCGCGCAGCCGCGGCAGCGACTCCACCAGCCGCTGCGCGTACCACACCTCGACCCGCTCCGCGTACAGCCGGGCCTCGACGCGCTCGCCGATCAGCCGGCTGGCCACCGAGTAGGTGTTGCCCCGGACGTGGATCGTGCTGCCCGTGTCCACCCGCACCCGCAACCGCTGGCACGACTCCAGCCGCCGCGCTGGCAGCGGACGCAGCAGGGGCAGCTCTGCTTCCAACCGCCCCCGCCGGCCCGCGTTGAGCTGGTCGAACAGGCAGCGCAAGAATGCCTCGTACTCGGCACGCCTGGGGAAGTCTCGGCTGCCGCGCAGCATCAGGGCCTGGTCCAAGGCCCGCTTGAACTGCCGGTGGCTCTGCTCCACGTCGCCGTTCTCGTGCGCGTGGGCCGCCTGGATCGCCTGGCCCGTCAGGCCGTAGTGCCGCAGCAGCGCCTGGTAGCGCTGCGTGAACGCCGCCGAACCCTCCGTCCCCGGCGGGATCGCCGCCGTCAGCCGGTCGGTGCGGTGCAGCTGCGGCGCGCCGCCCAGTTCCCCCAAGGCGTTCTGCAAGCCATCGCTGAGGCTCTCGTAGCTCTCCGCGAAACAGATCGTCCCCGTCTCCCAGTTGGAGTAGGTCAACACGAAGTGGTAGATCAGGTGGTCGAAGGGCGCGCCGGCGATGGTCACGCGCAGGTCGGTGCAGTGGGTGAAGTCACTGGCGCAGAGCCGTCCGGGGTGGTGGACCTGAGCGAAGAACACCTCCCTGGCCGGTCCCTGAAGGGCGCGCCACTGCTTGACGCGCCGCTGCAAGGTCCTCAGCTGGCCGTCGGCGAAACGTCCGGGAAAGCGCCGCTGCAGGTCGTCGAACAAGGTCTTGGCCTCCAGTCCGGGGTTGAGGCGGAGCTGCGCTTCCAGTTGCGGCCAGACCTCGGCGAAGGGATCGGGCCGGGTGCGGTAGTCGCGATCCATGCGGCGCACCTCGCTGGGCAACTGGCCGAGTCGGCGGTACTTGCGCGCGGTCTTGAGGTCAAGGCCGGCCTTGTCCGCTGCGCGTCCCTTGGGCAATCCCTGGAGATCGAGTCGTCGGAGCCGTCGCACTTGCTGATCGGTGACCATCCAGAACCTCCTGCCGGGGTGAGTTCTGGATAGCGTAGGGCCGTCGCCGGATCGGGAATTCTAATGGTCGTGGACCAGCGAACGGGTCAACACGGATCGGGAAATCTAGTTGTCGTCGGGCGGGATATACAGTTGTCGTTCATCAAGCTTCAGGTTCTTCTCCGGCTGGCCTTCGGGGAGCCGCGTGCGGTAGGCGCGCAGCGCCAGGGTGGTGCGGCGGTGCTCACCCCACAGC
>JBKKBA010000428.1:0-2778 GCA_046714275.1 Actinomycetota bacterium | reverse complement strand
CCGCCGCCTTCATCGCCAAGATCGACGCCCTCGACCGCGCCTTGCGCACAGCGAGTGCCACCGTGCCGAGCCGCAAACTGCTGACCTACCACGACTCGTTCCCCTACTTCGCGCGCCACTACGGATGGACGATCGTCGGCGCCGTGCAGCCGTCGGACTTCTCCGAGCCGACGCCGCGCGAGGTTGCCCGCCTGATCAAGCAGATCAAAGAGCAGGAGGTCCCGGCGATCTTTGGCTCGGAGGTGTTCTCGTCCGACATTCTTGAACAGATCGCGCGCGAATCCGGCGCTCGCTACGTGGACAAGCTGCGCGACGACGACCTTCCCGGATCCAAGGGCGGCGCGCAGCATTCGTACTTCGGGCTGATGGTCTTCGACTTCAAGACCTTCATGAGCGCGCTGGGCGGCGAGGTCACGGCGTTCGCGTCGATTGATACCGGGAACATCACCGCCGAGACGAACGCGACGTACCGCGAATGAGCGACCCCGGCGCGCTCATTCGCCTGGAAAACGTGACGTGTTCGTACGGCGCCGAGGCGGTGCTGCTGAACGTGGACATGGCCGTCCAGCCGGCGGCGTTCATCGGCGTGGTCGGACCCAGCGGATCCGGGAAGTCAACGTTGTTGAAGGTCATCACCGGCACGGTCAAGCCGATCGCCGGGAACGTCCGCCGCGCGGCCGGCGGCGTGGGCATCGGCTACGTGCCGCAGGTTGAGACGGTGAACTGGTTCTTCCCCGTTACCGTGCTGGAGGTCGTTCTGATGGCGGCGACGTCCCGGCGGGGTCCGTGGCCGTCCAAAGACGAGCGAGCGCGAGCCGAGGACACGTTGGAGCGACTGGGGCTGGCCGGTTTCGGCGGCCGTCACATCCGCGAGCTGTCCGGCGGCCAGCAGCAGCGCGTGTTCATCGCGCGCGCACTGTTCAAGCGTCCCAGCCTGCTGCTGCTGGACGAGCCGACCAGCGGCGTGGACGTCCACACGCGCCACGACGTGATGCATCTGCTGCACGACCTGCACCACGAAGGGCTGGCCATCGTCCTGACGACGCACGACCTAAACGGCGTCGCGGCGCACTTGCCCCAACTGGTCTGCCTGAACCGCGAGGTGATTGCGACCGGGCGGCCTGGGGACGTGCTGAAGCCCGACCTCTTGGAAAGAACCTATGGGGCTCCGATGGAGGTACTGTCCCACGGCGGAATGCCGGTGGTCATCGAATCCATGTCCGACGTGTCCGACGTGCCGGATGCGATGGCCGCGGCGCCGCGCAACGGGCATCACGATCACGCGGCGTCCGGAGGAACGGGCGAATGAAAACGCTGTTGGATCCGCTGCTGTTGGACTTCTTCCGCAACGGGCTGATCGTGGCGACGATCGCCGGTGCGCTGTGCGGGCTGATCGGCGTCTACGTGGTCCTGCGCGGCATGTCCTATATCGGCCACGGCCTGTCGCATGCGATCTTTGGCGGCGCGGTCGTTTCGGCCGTCGCAAAGGTGAACTTCTATATCGGAGCCTCGATTTGGGGCTTCGTGTCGGCGATCGCCATCAACCGGGTGGCCCGGCGCCGGTTCATCGGCGCCGACGCGGCGATCGGCGTCATCACCACCGCGTCGTTTGCGGTCGGGCTTGCCGTCATCTCACGACGCAGCTCGTTCACGCGGAACTTCGACTCCGTCCTGTTCGGTCAGGTACTTGGCGTTACGATTGCCGACGTGCTGATCGTTACCGCGGTCCTTGCCGTGGCGGTAGCAATGGTGTTCACGCTGTACCGGCCGTTGCTGTTCGTCACGTTTGATCCGGAGGTTGCCGAGGCGTCGGGCGTGCGGACCGGGGCCGTGGATGCCGCGTTCTCGCTGGTTCTGGCGGCGACGATCGTGGCGACGATGCAGGTGCTGGGCGTCATGCTGGTTGCGGCGTCGCTGGTGATCCCGCCGGTCATCGCGCGCATGCTCACCAACTCGTTCGGACGGATGCTGGCGTACTCAACGGGGATCGGGGCGGCGTCGGGCTTGGTTGGGATGTATCTGTCCTACCACCTGGACATCTCGTCGGGGCCGGCGATCGTGCTGACGACCACGGCTTTGTTTGCCATTGTTTACGTGGTGTCGGGTTCGCGGGGACGCCGGGCTCTGCCGGCCGGGGTCATCGATTGACGGGGGGGTCGCAAACGGGGCCTCAACCGCCGCCGCACGATCACGACGCGACGCTGGCCGAGGGCGTCGAGATCTTGGATTTTTCCGATCCCATGAACAAGGCTCGCATGGCGGTGCTGATGGTTGCCTGCGAGCAGGCCGACGGGCATTTGCCGTTCGGGGACCACGAGCTGCTGGCGATCACGGCCGGCCAGACGCACGATCACGTTGGCTTCGGTTTGAGCGACGGCGCGGAGCTGAGCGGGTACGGCCACTTGTCGTCGCTGGGCGCGGCCTGGTTCTGCGAAGTGGCCGTGCATCCGCAGCGCCGCTGCCGGGGAATCGCGACGCGCATCATGGACTCGATCGTTGCGCACGTCGCCGCGCACGGCGGAGGCACGCTCTCGACGTGGGCCTATCACATGGACGGGCCCACATCGGGGCTGGCCGAGCACGTCGGCTTCCGCCCCGTCAGGACGTTGCATCAGCTTCGCCTGGATCCGCTTCCCGACGCCGCTCCTGCGCTGCCGTCCGGCTTCTTGCTCGAACATTTCCGGACGGGACGCGATGAGACCGCTTGGCTGGCATTGAACGCGAAGGCCTTCGCCGACCTGCCCGATCAGGGGGCGTGGACCCAGCGGGATCTGAGCG
>JBKKBA010000427.1:0-4178 GCA_046714275.1 Actinomycetota bacterium | reverse complement strand
TCCAGGCCCTTGTTCATCAGCGTCGCAGAGTCCACGGTGATCTTGCGTCCCATCCGCCAGGTTGGATGCGCCAGCGCCTGTTCGACGGTGACGCCTTCTAACTGCGCGGCGGTTCGTCCGCGGAAAGGCCCACCGCTTGCCGTCAGGACGACGCGACGGACATCTTGCAACCGATTCCCGGCAAGGCATTGAAAGATCGCTGAATGCTCGGAGTCCACCGGCAACAGACGATCGGGCTGGTCGCGAACCAGCCGCATCACCAGCTCACCGCCGGCCACCAGCGATTCTTTGTTGGCCAAGGCGACGCGCTTGCCGGCCTGAAGCGCCGTGATCGTCGGGACCAGCCCGCGCGAACCGACCAGGGCATTGACCACGACATCGGCTTCGGCAAGAGACGCCGCCTCAAGGACGGCTGCAGAACCGGAGCGGAAGCGGCCGTCACCCGCACCCTCCGCCAGAACCGACAGGGCCGGACGGAACTCATCGGTTTGAGCCGACAGCAGCTCGGCGTTCGTGCCGGCCACCAGCGCGACAACGCGGAATCGGTCCGGGTGCTTGCGGACCACGTCCAAGGTTTGGGTTCCGATCGACCCCGTGCAGCCCAGCAGAGCGATGTTTCTCACAGGCGCCATTCTGCCAGCCGGGGACGACGGCCGCGCGCACTCACGCCGTCATCCAGCGCGCGATCCAATACGCCATGGGAGCAACCATGATCAATCCGTCGATGCGATCCAAGATCCCGCCGTGTCCGGGCAACAGGTTCCCGAAGTCCTTGATGCCCAGGTCCCGCTTCAGCAGGGATTCGGCCAGGTCCCCCAAGGGCGCCAGCACCGCCGTTGCCGCAGCCAGCACCGCGGCGGACGCCATCGTCCAGCGTCCAATGAACGGCCCCGCAACCAGCGCGATCGCAAATACCAAAAGGGTAGCGCCGGCCGCGCCCTCCCACGTCTTGCCCGGGCTGATCAGAGGAGCGATCTTGTGTTTGCCGAAGAACGATCCGGCCGCGTAAGCGCCGATGTCGTAGAAGGCGACCAGCCCGATAAAGGAGACCGTCATCGCCGGCCCTGCCGGCAGGTTGCGCATCAGCAGAACATGCGCACCCATCATCCCGGTGTAGACGACGCCCAGCAGCGTGACGGAAATGTTTCCCAGGACGTTGCCGCGCTTCGGATCGGCCAGGTACCACAGGAACGATGCCGCCACCAGAAGCGTCAGAACGAAGGTGATGGCGCGAGGCCCCCGCCATGCGGCACCCGCCATCATTGCGACCGAGGCAGCCTGACCCAGCCATGCGGCCGGCGCGTATCCCTTGTCCTTAACGGCGCTGTAGAACTCGTAGAGCCCAACGGAGACCACGGCGCCCACGAAAACATCCCACGCGACCTTGCTGGTAAACAGCGTGCCGAAAATAGTCCCGGCCAGCGCAAGGCCGGTGACGATCGCCAGGGTCAGATTGCGGCCGGCGCGCCCCGATCGTGGGGACGCGGCAGGCCCCGTGGACGGAGTACCCGGCCGATCCGGGGGCGAAGCGCCGGGCTGAGCCGGATGCGAGGACAACACGCCGGCCAGGAGGCCCGTACTCAGACCTCCATCAACTCCTGTTCCTTGCGCTGCACCATCTGATCGATCTCGGCGACGTACTTGTCGGTGAGCTTTTGCAGCTCTTTCTCGGCGCGACGCCCGTCGTCCTCGCTAACCTTCCCGTCCTTCATATCGCGGTCGATCTCTTCCTTGACGTGTCGGCGGATGTTGCGGACGGCGACGCGTCCGTGCTCGGCGCGATCCCGAACGATCTTCGTCATCTCTTTGCGCCGCTCTTCGGTGAGCTGTGGGACTGCCAGGCGAATGTTCGCACCGTCGCTGGAAGGCGTGATGCCGATATCGGAGGCCATGATGGCTTTCTCGATCGACGCGACGGCGTTGCGGTCGAAGGGGTGAATCAGAAGCTGGCGAGGCTCTGGGACCGAAAACGACGCCAGTTGCTGCAGCGGCGTGGGCGAGCCGTAATAGTCCACCGTGATCCGCTGCACCAGCGCCGGCGACGCGCGACCGGTTCGAACGCTGGTGAACTCCTCGCGCGTAACCTCGATTGCCTTGCCCATCTTGTCGTCCGCCGACTTCAGCGCCGCATCGATCATGGTGTCGCCTCTCCACTCCGAAAAGAAACCGCCTTAGGGGCGCGGCCGGGGCCGCTGAAGAAAGACTAACCCAGCGCCGGGGAGCGGCGCACGAATCGCTCGCCTAGCCGTGGACCAGGGTGCCGATCTGCTCGCCGCTCAGGACGCGGCGGATGTTGCCGGGAATCTGGTGATTGAACACGATGATGGGCAGCTTGTTGTCCATCGCCAGAGCAATGGCCGTGGTGTCCATGACCCCCAGCCCGCGAGCCAGGACCTCGGAGTAGGTCAGCGAATCGAATCGCTTGGCGTTGGGATTCTTCTCGGGGTCCGAGTCGTAGACGCCGTCCACCCGCGTGCCCTTCAAGATGGCCTCGGCTCCGACCTCCAAGGCTCGCTGCGCGGCAGTCGTGTCGGTCGAGAAGTACGGCGCGCCCATCCCGGCCGCGAAGATCACGATCCGGCCCTTCTCCAAATGCCGGGCCGCGCGGCGAGGGATGTACGGTTCGGCGACCTGGGTCATCTGAATCGCCGACTGAACGCGGGTGGGGACCTTTCGCTTCTCCAGCGCATCCTGAAGCGCCAATGAATTGATCACCGTGGCCAGCATGCCCATGTAGTCGGCGCGCGCGCGATCCATGCCTTCGGCTTTGGTTGAAGTTCCGCGGAAGATGTTTCCTCCCCCGACGACAACCGCGACCTGGATCCGCAGATCCTCGACGACTTCCTTCAACTGATCCGCGACCGAGTTCACGATCCGGGGATCGATGCCCAGCCCAGATTCCTTCTCCGCGAACGACTCGCCCGACAGCTTCAGAAGGACGCGCGAGTACGACGCCGCCATGGCTAGTCGCCGCCGACCCGGAAGCGGGCGAACCGACGAATCCGAACCGGCTCCTTCATCTCGCCGGCCGCGTGATCCAGCATCTCTGCGATCGTCATCTTGCCCTTCTCGTCGCGGATGTAGATCTGGTCCAGCAACACGCGCTCTTGATAGAACGCCTTGAGCTTGCCCTCAACGATCTTCTCAGTCGCCGCGGCCGGCTTGCCGGCAGCCTCGGCTTCCTTCCGGTACAGCTCCATCTCTCGCTCGACGACCTCCGGCGAAACTTCCTCGCGGGAAAGAAACTCCGGGCGCGTCGCGGCGATGTGCAGCGCGATGTTTCGAGCCAGGGTGCGGAATCCCTCGGTCTTGGCCACGAAGTCCGTCGAGCAGTTCAGCTCCAGCAGCACGCCGACCTTCGGCGGAAGGTTCGGGTCGGGCTGGTGAAGGTACGCCTCGACGACGCCCTCCCCGGCTGCGCGCTCCGAAAGCTTCTTGGCGCTGGCCAGGCCGCGTTCCCGCAAGATCAGCTTGGCCTTATCGATATCTCCGCCCGCCTCGGTCAGAGCCTTCTTGCACTCCATCATCCCCGCGCCGGTGGCATCGCGCAGGATTTTCACATCCGCTGCCTTGATCTCCATCTCGCCCTCCACAATCCTTCTGGTTGTCGGCCGGGCTTGGGCGCTACTTCCCCTCTTCTTCAGTCTCCTTGCGACGCTTCTCTTCTTCCTCTTCGGCAAGAAGTTGCAGCTCCCATTCCGCAAGCGGCTCGTCGGGTGCCGGCGCAGCCTGAGGCCCATCATCGACAATGGTTCCGCCGCCGGTACCGCGCTGGCGTCCGTCCAAGCAGGCGTCGGCGATGATTCGCGTCAGCAGCGCGCCGGCGCGGATCGCGTCATCGTTGCCGGGAATCTCGTAGTCCACCTCGTCGGGATCGCAATTCGTGTCGATGATCGCGACGACCGGCAAGCCCAGCTTGCGCGCCTCGGTCACCGCGATGTGCTCCTTGCGCGTGTCCACGACCCAGATCGCCGCCGGACGCTTGGTCATGTCGCGCAGGCCGCCCAAGTTCTTCTCGAGCTTCTCGCGCTCGGCGCGAAGCTTCAGCACTTCCTTCTTCGGCAGCACGTCGAAAGCGTTCGTCGCGTCCATGGCATCAAGCTCACGCAGACGGTCCAGGCGCTTGCGCATCGTTTCGAAGTTCGTGAGCATGCCGCCCAACCAGCGCTGATTCACAT
>JBKKBA010000426.1:0-8776 GCA_046714275.1 Actinomycetota bacterium | reverse complement strand
CACAACACCCACCCCGAACTGGTTGTAGTCGGTGTCCAGGATGTTGCTGCGGTGACCCGGGGAGTCCATGAAGGCGTTCATCAGGTCGTCAACGCTGGGGCCCATGCCGACGTTCTCGCCGACGACGGTCCAGCCGGAGACCTCCGAGCCAAGGTTCGGGTTGTGCCAGATGGAGCCCTGCGCGGCCATGCGACCGGAGTGGCGCCGGGCCACGCTGGTCAGGTCGGACTGGAGCGACAGCGAGCGCCGTCCGTTGGAAGCGCGGATGTTGTTGTGCGCGCCGGCGAACTGCGACTCTTCGCTGCTGAGCGCCATGGCCGGCGAGGCGCCGATGGTGAGAAGTCCACCCAGGATGGCTGCGGTCAGAGCCGCTGCCAGTGTTCGCTTGGATCGCATCATGTCTTCGAGCCCCCTGCTTGGTCGGCCCGAACGTCGAAGCCCGCCATTTCCCACGGCCATCTGATGCGCCATGGAAACGGCGGGCGGCTTGATTGCGACCCTGCCGTCCTCCTTGGCAACCCGGCTGACCCTTGAAGCCCACCAGCTTCATCAGGGTCCCGTGGCTTTGCGTCCCCGCCTTGCGACGGGTTTGCCTTTGTCGTGGAAGACCGACTTCTGTTCGGATGTCAACGGACGGTGTTGCTCTCCTGATATCGGGTGCGTTCGAGCCTGCCTTGAGAGGAGCAAAGCCCCACGGCAGCGCCCAAATTGGGTCGTCGGGCGAAAGTTTTTCTAGACTCGGCGGATCAGATGCGTCCAATCACGCTGGCATCGCGAACGGCCCCGGTTGTGCTGGAGGCCGATGTCGTCGTTGTGGGTGGCGGCTCGGCCGGTCTTGCGGCGGCGATCTCTTCCGCGCGCATGGGCGCCCGGACGGTCATCGTGGAGCGTTATGGCTTCTTCGGTGGGAATGAGGTCTCTGCATGGGTCGGCACCGTTTGCGGTTTGTACGTGACGTCGCGCGAGGGCGAGCATCGCGTGCTCTGCCGGGGCTTTGCGGCCGAGTGGGTGGAATCGCTGGAACGCGCAGGCTCTGCCTTCGGTCCTGTTCCCTACAAGCAGACCGCGGTGATGCTGTACGTCCCCTGGGCTTTCAAGCGGCAGGCCGATCTGATGGTGGCGGCCGAACCGAATCTGACCCCGCTGCTGCACGCCACCGTGACCGAAGTCGTCCGATCCGGCCGCACCATCGACGCGGTCGTGGTGGGTTCCAAGCGCGGGCCGCTGGCGATCGCGGGAAAAGTGTTCGTGGACTGCTCGGGCGATGCCGACGTTGCCTTCCATGCCGGCTGCGAGGTGACCGAGGGTGGACCGGGGCAGCAACAGTTTCCGTCGATGCAGTTTCTGATGCAGAACGTGGACGTCCAGACGGCCTACGCCGCCGGGCTGGACAAGCTGAACGAGTTGATGGCGACGGAAGGCCAGAAGCCGGAGTGGGACCTGTCGCGGACCGGCGGCGCGGTCCTGCCCACGTTTCGGACCGGCGAGGTTCTGGGCGCGATGACGCGGATCGCCGTGGACGGTCGGGCGCCCGACATGACGGATCCGCTGGTGGCCGCCAAGGCCGAGATGGCCGGTCGCGCCGAGGCCGAGAAGGCCGGTCGCTTCCTGATCCAGAACATGCCGGGCTTTTCGCAGGCGTTCTTTGCCGACGCCGCGCCGCAGTTGGGTGTGCGCGAGACGCGCCGCGTCCAAGGCGAGTACGTGCTGACGGGTGAGGACGTGTTGTCGGCGGCTCGCTTCGACGACGCTGTGGCGGTGGGGGCGTGGCCGCAGGAGTTTCACGTGGAAGGGAAGGGGACAAGCTGGGTGTGGCTGGAGCCGGATGCGTTCTACCAGGTGCCGTACCGATCCTTGCTGGCGCGCGAGGTGGACAACCTGCTGGTTGCCGGGCGGTGCATGTCGGCCACGCACCAGGCGCTGGCGTCATCGCGCGTCATCGCGCCCAGCATGGCCCAAGGCGAGGCTGCCGGCGTCGCGGCAGCTCTGGCCGCCGCGAGGGGAGTCGCGCCGAAGGCGCTGGACGGCGGTGAGGTGCGGCGGGTCCTGGGGGAGCGCGGCGCGTTTACGGGATAACGACCTCTCTTTGAGCGGCACTGCGTTGCGCCGTAGGATTCGCCGCCAATGAACGCCTCCGACCTTGTGCGCCTGACCGCGAAGCGGCTTCCGACGAAGCCGGCGCTGGTCTTTCAGGACCAGCCGGTTACCTACGGCGACTTGGACGCCCAGATCGACGCGGTCGCCACCGGCATCGGCTCGCTTGGGGTCAAGCCGGGCGACCGGGTCGCCGTTCTGATCCACAACATTCCGGAGTTCGTGTCTGCCTACTACGGGATCCTGCGCGCCGGCGCCGTGATGATCCCGCTGAACACCATGCTGACCGGCGACGAGATCTCCTACATCCTCACCGATGCCGAGGCGCGCATGGTCATCGTCGCGCAGCCGTTCGCGCCGCTGGTGGACGGGATTCGCGACACGCTGCCGATGCTGGAGCACGTTGTTGTCGCCGGCACGCACGCTCCGACCGGCGCGATGACGTGGGAACAGTTCACGGCGCGTGGTTCGTCGAGCCTTCCGGGGGCCGCGCATCAAACGCAGCCCGACGATCTTGCCTGCTTCGCCTACACCTCGGGCACGACGGGACGCCCGAAGGGCGCGATGCTCACGCACGGCAACTTGCTGGCAAACCTGGAGCAGATGGGACAGGTGCCGATGCTGGCCGAGGCCGAAGACGACGCGGTTCTTCTGGTCCTGCCGCTGTTCCACATCTATGCGTTGAATGTGATCTTGGGCCTGACGATGAAAGTCGGCGCGACGGCGGTCTTGCTGGAGCGCTTCGACGCCGTTGCGTCGCTGGAGGCCGTGGAGCGGCACGGTGTGACGGTGCTGTTCGGCGCGCCGCCGATGTTCTTCGCCTGGCTGAACACCCCGGGTGTCGAACGCTATGACTTTTCGAAGGTGCGACTGGCGGTGTCCGGAGCGGCGCCGCTGCCCGGTCAGGTGCTGGAGGATTTCGCGCGGCGCACCGGCGTGACGATCTGGGAAGGCTACGGTCTGACCGAGACCGCGCCGGGTGTGACGTCGAATGCCATGGGAACGATGGCGAAACCCGGCTCGATCGGCCGCCCGCTTCCCGGCGTCGAGGTGCGGATCCTGGATGAGGACGGCGACGATGTCGAAGAAGGCGACCCGGGCGAGATTGCGGTGCGGGGGCCGAACGTCTTCCAGGGCTACTACAGGCAGCCTGAAGAAACGAAGGGTGCGTTCACCGCCGACGGGTGGTTGCGAACCGGCGACATCGGATATGCCGACGACGACGGGTACATCTTCTTGATCGACCGGAAAAAGGACCTGGTCATCGTGTCGGGCTTCAACGTCTATCCGCGAGAGGTCGAAGACGTCATCTACCGGCACCCGAAGGTGTCCGAGGTCGCCGCGATCGGGATTCCGCATCCGTACACCGGCGAGTCGGTGAAAGCGCTGGTCGTGCTGAAGCCGGGTGAGAGCGCCACGGAAGAGGAGATCTTGGACTTCTGCCGGCGATCTTTGGCTCGATTCAAATGCCCGTCGGCGATCGATTTCGTCGCCGAGCTTCCGCACCTTCCGACCGGCAAGATCGCCAAGCGCCAGCTGCGCGAGCGCAAAGACTGACGTGGTTGTCTTTCCGCTGATTGCTGCGGCCGTCTCCGCGCTGTTCTCGTTTCTTTTGTTCAAGCAGTTTGCTGCGCGGCACCGGTTGCCACAATTGGCGTGGGGCGTGGCGCTGGCGATGTATGCGATCGCGTCGCTGGCGGTCGCGGCCGGAATCGGCGGCGGCTGGGACCCGACGCTGTACCGGGCGTTCTGGTTGTTCGGCGCGCTGCTGAACGTCCCCTGGCTGGCGCTTGGATCCATCGCGCTGCTTGGCAAGCGCGCGCTGTCGATCGCTGCGCTGGTGCTGGTCGCCGCGGGAACTGTGTACGGAGTCGTTGTTGTCGCGGGGGCACGTATCGACAGGCCCGACCTGGAGACTCGACAGATCCCAAGCGGCCGCGAGGTGTTCTGCCGGGGGCGCACGATTGTCCCAGCCGTGAAGAGCGCGGGGCAGAATTGTGACAACGCCAGGGCCTTGTCGCGGTGGTACTCCCTGCCGTCGTTTGCGATCGTGGTTCTGATTGCGGCGGTGTCGGGACGCAAGAGAGAGGGGGTGCGCCCACCACGGGAGCGTGTGCGCGGGAATTGGATCATCGCCGCCGGCGTGACGCTGAACGCGTTCGGCGGCTTCGCGCTGGTCGGGAAAGGACGTGGCGGACCGTTCTCGGTTGTGCTTGCCTTGAGTGTGATCACGATGTTCGCGGGGTTCGTGATGGCATCACGGCATCCGCGCGTCGCGCATGAGATGGGCTCGGAAGCCGGCTGATGCGTCCTCCGGCCGGCGATGTCGTGCTCTATACGACGCCCGGCTGCCATCTGTGCGATGACGCCCGGGAACTGCTGAAGGCGACGGGGGTTCCCTTTCGGGAGGTCGATGCCTCCGGGGACTCGACGCGTTTCTTGCGCACCCCGGTGATCGAGGCCGATGGGGTGGTGGCCGGGGAGGGCGAGATCGATCCTGCCTTGCTGCGTCGGGCGCTGCGGCGAGCGTAGGGGTGTTTCCGCAGGTCAGGGGCCCTCGAGGCCCCTGGAGAGTTTGAGAATGTGCTCACAAGCGTTTACACTCGGAGCAGGGAGACGCCGACAAACCATGAGAGAACGCGCTATTCCCGAGGCCACGGTTGCCAGGCTCCCGCTGTATTTGAGAAGCCTGGTGGACATGCACGAGCGTGCGCTTGCCACGGTGTCCAGCGAGGGCCTGGCCGAAGCGGCCGGCGTGAACTCCGCCAAGGTCCGCAAGGATCTTTCCTACTTGGGCTCCTACGGCACGCGCGGCGTCGGATACGACGTTGAATACCTGATCTATCAGATCTCGCGCGAGCTGGGGCTCACGCAGGACTGGAACTGCATGATCGTGGGCGTCGGAAACCTGGGACGCGCGCTGGCCAATTACCGGGGCTTCTCGGCTCGCGGGTTTCGGATCGTGGCGCTGGTCGACTCCGACGATCGCAAGGTGGGCGAAAGGGTTGGGGACATGCAGATCGAGCACTTCGACGACCTGGAGCGCATCGCCAAAGAGCGGCAGGTTTCGATCGGCATCATCGCAACGCCGGCCGTCGCCGCGCAAGAGGCCGCCGATCGCCTGCTTTCCGGGGGCGTCAAGAGCATTCTGAACTTCGCCCCCGCTGTGATCATCGCTCCCGACGACGTGTCCCTGCGGAAAGTGGACCTGTCCATCGAGCTTCAGATCCTTTCGTTCTACGAGCAGCGCAAGACCGCGCTTGAGTCGGTCGGCGCCACGCGCAAGCTGACCGGCAGCGCCGCGAAAAGCACGCGCCCGTAGTTATCCACAGGCTCCATTTCTCAAAAACCTTTCGTTTCGGCGTGAACACGCCACGTTTGCGTGCGACAATTGAGCGGCCTTCCCCCGTGCACCCGATGAGCCCACCGATGAGCCCACCGATCAGCGAGGAGTCGCTATGCCCCGCAGCGTTCTGAGGATCGGCACTCGACCGAGCGCTCTTGCGCTTGCCCAGGCGGAGACCGTGCGCCGCGCGATTCAAGAGGTGATCACCAAGCGCAACTTCGAGCTGGTCCCGGTGGTGACCGAAGGCGACCGGGAAGACGGGGACTATCTTCCCTTGGTGGGAACCGATGGGCTCTATGCGGCCGAGATCCAGCAGGCGCTTGCGGAGGGCAAAATCGACCTGGCGGTTCACAACGCCAAGGACTTGCCGCTGCGCTCGCCGGAGCAGGTTGCGCTGGCCGCGGTGCCGCAGCGGTTGGACCCGCGGGAGGCGCTGCTGACGCGCCGTGGGTCGGGCCTGGCGGCAATCCTTCCCGGGTCGCGGGTCGGCTCGACGTCGCGGTGCCGGTCGGCGCAGTTGCTGGCGGTACACGGCGGTCTGGTGCCCCAGCCGATCGGAGGGCACCTGGACGAGCGGCTTCGCGGGTTGACCGCCGGCCGGGTGGATGCGCTGGTGCTTGCCGTCGCCGGATTGAAGCGTCTGAGCAAGGAACACCGGATCAGTGAGATCCTGCCGATCGACGTGATGTTGCCGGCGCCCGGCCAGGGCTGTCTGGCCGTCGAATGTCGAGCCACGGATCGCGACATGCGCGCGGCGCTGGCAAAGATCGAAGATGTGTGGACGCGCCGCGCCTTCGACGCCGAACGGGAGTTTTTGAGCACCCTTGGCGGTGACGCCGCGCTTCCGATCGCGGCGCTGGCGAAGTTGGACGGCCCGATGGTGAAGCTTCGCGGCATGATCGCGGCGCCCGACGGATCGCGGGTCATGCGCGAAACCGAGATCGGGGACGATCCATTCAAGGTCGGCCGGGTTTTGGCAGAGCGAATGCTGGACGCCGGCGCGGCGGATCTTCTGGACCTGGCTCGCGTCGTCTAGCCGCGTCTACCTCTAGCCGCGTCTAGGAGGGCTAGACGGGGGCGGGTTCGCGGACGGTTCCTGCGGCAAGCTGCGCTTCGCGTTCTTTCTGTCGCTTCTCAAGCCCGGCCAGCCACCACAGGTGCAGGGCAAACAGCAGAATTGAGATCAGGAGCCACTCGGCCGCGGCCTGGAAGACGCGTCCTTGGTTGCGATAGGCGAACACCCGGATCGCGGGATGGAGCACCTCGGAAGTGTCGTTGCCCTTCGCGTCCTTTTTGTAAACGGTGGGATAGGCGACGCCGACCAGCAACTGCTTTGCCGGATCGCGCGTGTCGATCTCCTCGATCGTCTCTTCGGTTTCGGGATTGATCTTCGAAACATGTCCGTTCGGCTTGAAGAAGATGCGCGCTGGGGTGATCTCTCCCTCTTCCTTTGTTGCCGGCTTGCGGCCGGCGATGCGGAAGTCGTAGTCGTCGGGGTTGGAGGATCCGCTCTTTTGGGCCTGGAAGTAGCCGGCCAGGGCCGGCCGGAGCGCGCTCTTGATGTTGTCCAGCTCGCCCTCGGCATTAATGTTTCCGGGGTAGTGCTCGTCCGAGCTGGGAAGGCGCCAGTCGTTTTGTGGCGCCGTGCCTTTGGGGAACGTGTCGATCTCGGCCTTGAACTCCTGGCCTTGCTGGGAATCTTGAAGGAATACCACCCAGTAAGGTTCGGTTCCTCTTGGCCCCGTTCCGGGAATCGTTCCGGGGATTCCCACCAGCCAGACGGCCGCCAGGATGATCGAGAAGGCCATCGTCGCGATCACCGTGACCAGGTACGCCTGCAGCCAGCCGTAGACGGAGACCAGCAGCACGTAGACGGTTCCGATGAAGATGACCACGCCGGTCAGGACCAAGGCGACGGCCGCTGCGCCGCGCCACTGCCCCTCCAGCGCGAAGGGGGCGAACCGTAGCAACGCTTCCATCGTGCTTGTGTCCTCCTACGACGCGGTGGGTGACGGAGATGTGGATGCGGACGGCGATGCAGACGGCGACGGCGGGAGCGGCTTGATGTCGCCGGTTTGAATGGTGCGAAGGAACTGGATGATGGATCGAATCGCCTCGTCGCCCAGGAAGGCCCACGTCGGCATCGACGCGCGGTTGATGTTCAGCCGTCCATCGTGGATCGTTTCGAAGATTTCCAGAGGATTCAGCTTGGACATGACCGTCCGCAGATCAGGACCGACGCCGCCGCTTCCTACCGGGGAATTCCGCTGCGAGTGGCACACGTTGCAGTTGGCAAGGAACAGGGACTTTCCTTCAGCTCCCTTCGCGGCCGCCGGAGCTTCTTCCTGAATCGAGTACAGGAAGTTCACGACGTCGTCCACCTGCTGGCTGTTGAGCGGCCCGCCGAAGTTCAGGCCCCAGGTCGGCATCAGCGTGTTCGGCCGGCCGCGCTCGATGGCGTCGTACATGAGCTGGCGGATCTCCTCGTCGTTGCGGCCGGCTTCCTTGTACCGCGACACGATGTACTTGAGCGGTGGCTCGGCGTAGTCGAACTTCTCGCGGAACGGCTGAACGGCGCCTTCGCCGTCCGCGCCGTGGCAGCGCGCGCAGTTGGCGGAAAAGTGCGGCGCTCCCGGCTCGGCCGGCTCGTAGACGATCTTTCCGCGCTTGATTGACTCTCTCTTGAACTGATCTTCTTTCAGACGGATGCGCGTGGGCTCGCGCAGCCAGTAGGCCGGAAGGAAGACGGCCGTCGCCAGCAGGAAGATGGAGCCGACGGCCAAGAACCGGGGCAGGGTCTTGGACTCCAGCTCTTCGTCGGAGGGTCCCGGCCGAAGGGCTGCCGGCACTTCGTTGCGGCGGCGGTTGGACGACAGGGCGGAGGCGATGAGGAAGATGGCGACCAGCGCGAACCCGACGGATACCAGTAACCCGGCAACCAGCCGGTTGTCTGCAGCAGCGAAGATCGTGATCACCGACTCCCCCTAACAGGGTGCTGAAAAAGTAGCCCTCTCGATGCACAGCCTGGCTGGAGGCTATCCGCAAACTGGGAGTTTGCGCGACCTTCGGATACCCCGGAGGCCTTTTTCAGCACCCTGTTAAAGGCCGTCCGCGTCAGACGCAGAACGGGCCCTCCTTTTCCTGTCCGGTCGTGTTCACGCCACGACCGGGCCCGGTCACGATGTTTCCGGTTTCGACGGTGACCAAGCCGTTCTCGATGCTCATAACCATCCGGTCCATACCCCGGGGCGCGGGGCCAAGCTTGTACTCGCCAGCCTGGTTGTACTTCGAGCCGTGACAGGGGCACTCGAACCACTGGGATGTCAGGCACTGGGG
>JBKKBA010000425.1:0-2571 GCA_046714275.1 Actinomycetota bacterium | reverse complement strand
GAGGTGGAGCGGGCGCTGTCCGCGCTGCACAGCGAGCTTCATCGCCCCCCGACCGATGGCGAGCTGGCCCAAAAGCTCAACCTTTCGGTCGATGAGATGCAGGGAACCTTGAATCAGATCAACCTGGTATCGATCGTTGCGCTTGACGAACTGCTTTCGGCCGGCGGTGACAAGGGCGAAGCGCTGTCCCTGGTGGACACGCTGGAGGACCCGGGCGCTCTTGATCCGGTTGCGTCCTTCGAGTCGGACGAGATGCGGCACATCCTGGCGTCGGCCGTCGGGACCCTTCCCGAACGCGAGCGGCTGGTCGTGACGCTGTACTACTACGAGGGACTCACGCTGGCGGAAATCGGCGGCGTGCTGGGCGTCACCGAGTCCCGTGTGTGCCAGATGCACAAGAAGGCCGTGCTGCAACTGCGCAACCGCATGGCGGAATCCAACGACGAATAGCGTCGGGCCGAGCCGGCCCGTCAAGCGCAGCCGCGCACCATTGTTCACCTTCGGTCTGTAAGAATCCGTTTGCGACGATCGTCGCACTTCACTTTCGCGGACGCTCCCGTATGGTCGGCCACATGCGTGTGGTGACGATGCTCCTTTCCACGATGACCGCCGTTTCTGCTACGACGGTTGTCTACTCACCGCCGGTGCGCGGTCCCGTCATCCGGCATTTCGATGCGCCGGCGGACCCTTACGCGCCGGGTCACCGCGGGATCGATCTCTCGGTTCCCGTTGGGACGGTCGTGACGGCAGCCGCTTCGGGGCTGGTTGCCTTTGCCGGCAGCGTGGCGGGAAGCCTGTTCGTGTCGATCGATCACGACGACGGCCTTCGCAGCACGTACTCGTTTCTTTCGGCCGTGCTGGTCCGCAGCGGGCAGGTGGTACAGCGCGGGGACGCCGTGGCGCGCAGCGGGACCGGCCATCCCGGGTCGGTAGATCCGTCGCATGTGCATTTCGGGATCCGGCGAGGGTCGGTGTACCTGGATCCCGAGCCGATCATCGTTGCCTCGCTTCGGCGGGATTATTCGACGGTCGTGCGCTTGTCCACCCCCCAGTCCGCGCCCCAGTCCGCCCGGTCCGCGCCCCAGTCCGCCCGGGGGCCCGGCGACGGTAGAGTGGCGTGGCTGCCGCTTCCGGTCGCAGCGCTTGCGGCCGTGTCCCGCTGCAGGGCAAGAGCCGTCGGGGGAGGAGCATCACGGCCGATAAGCCACCAGCGTCGCCTGGCTCATCCAAGCGGTCTGGGTCATCCGCGCCCGCCACGCCGCCGCCTCCGGCCGGCGAACAGATCGTCGTCACCATCCGGCGGCCGCTGCGCTCTCGGCCGGCATGGAGCCTGCGACGCATCGTGCCGTGGGCACTGACCGCGGTAGCCGGCGACCCAGTCATGATCTTGGTTCCGTTGATCGCGCTTGCGGCCCTGCTCATCGCCGTCCTTGGGCTGGGAGCGCCGGCGCGAGCGGAGGTGATCGTGCCGCTTTTCATAGCGCCCCCGGCCGACGCCTACCAAGACATTGGCGTGATCGGGCTGACCGGCACGACCGGCGCAGGGGCGTGGATCGCGCGTGCGGTATTCGCAATCGTGCGAACGGCGATGTTTGCGTTGCTGGCGGGACTTGCCGTCCGGCGCGCCAGCGGGGGCGCCGCGGAGATCGCTTCCGCCCGAAAGTCCACTGCCGGCCGGTGGAAGACGTTTGCGGCTCTAGGTGCGGCGTCGTTTGGATTCGCGCTGCTGGTGTCGCAGCAAGCCTCGCTGGATCCCGGGCGGGATGCAGCGATCGCCGCGACGGCTCTCACGACGGCGATGTTGGTGATCCCCGGAGCCTTTGTATCCGCCGCTGCCCTGGGCACCGGGTTCTGGCGCTCGCTGGGCCGCGGACTCGGCTTTCCCAGGCCCATCGGGCATGTGGGGCTGGTGATCGGGTACGCAGCGGGGCTCAACGCTTTGTACCGGCTGGCCTCGTTCGGCGAGGTCCAGCGGCCCCGGGCCCTCCCGATCGCCCTCTACGCCGCGGTGGCGGCGTTGCTGACCGCGGCGTTTACAGCCGCCCTGGCCGGGCGATACCTGTTCCTTCGTGGAGAAAACACCCCGGAAGAGGCGGCTCAGGCACCCGTGTGACCGGGTCCGGCGTTGTCTCCCCAACCGGGGGTCTGGTACCCTTGCACGGCCCGGCTGAAGCCGAGGCAAATTCGCACGCTCACCGAGCAAACCATCCGGTGCCCTGGCAACAGGGTTGACGCGTGTCCGGCAACCGAATCGTCCGGCCGGACCGGTGAGCGGAGGGATCAACCGGAGGAGGTTCAGTCATGGCCGTTGTGACCATGAAGCAACTGCTGGAAGCGGGTGTCCACTTCGGACACCAGACCCGTCGCTGGAACCCCAAGATGAAGCGATTCATCTTCGGCGAGCGCAACGGCATCTACATCATCGACCTGGAAAAGACGGTCGCCGGGATCGAGCGCTCGTATCACTTCGTGCGTGACGCCGTCGCCAAAGGCGGCACCATCCTGTTCGTCGGCACCAAGAAGCAGGCCCAGGACGCCATCCGTCAAGAGGCGGGACGCTGCGGCATGCCC
>JBKKBA010000424.1:0-10549 GCA_046714275.1 Actinomycetota bacterium | reverse complement strand
AAAGGAGATCGCATGCGTATCAGGGGTGCAGCATTCGTTCTGTTGGCAATCGCCTTAAGCTTGCCGGGAGCGGCACAAGCCGTTCCGGCATCGTCGTGCGGCGGAGCGTGGGCCGGAACTCCCACCTCGTGCTACCTAGAGTTCAAAGGTTTTCCGCTGACCGTGTCGGGCAGCGCGACGTCGGCGACGCTAGAAGCCGTCACCGTGCGTTTGGTCATCGAGTCCACCGCGTCCGCCCAGCTTCCCGGGGTTGTCGTGCTCGCATGCGCAGCGGCTCGGGCCGGCAGCGGCAACATCGGCTGTGAGGAATCCGTCGGTCCGGACTTGCCGGCTGCAATTCCCGTCGGTACGCGGCTGGTCTGCCATGTCGCCGGCTTGGATTCGGGGACCTTCTCGTGCTCCAGTGGACCCGACCCCGAAAACCCGGCGTAGACCTCAACCCGGAAAATCCTTGCGGTAGAAGACGTACTCGCGATCCGCGCGCATTCCGGCGCGTTCGTACAGTCGCGCGGCGCCCGTCGTGTTGTCTGAGTCGACGTCCAAGGTGACGCGACGGGCTCCGCGCGCGTACAGCATCGCGAACGCCGACCGTAGCAGCGCATCGCCGATCCCGCGCCCCCGCCATTCCTTGCGCACGCCGAGCGTCGGGATGAAACCCTCATCCGTCGGCAGCTTCAGCGCGGCGGCTGCGCCGCCAACCACATCGCCGTCGCGAGCCACGGTCCACAGCGACGGATCGTGCCCGGGATGCGACTCCAGCAACGCGACCCACTCGTCGAAGGTTCTCTGCGAGTAGTTGCGGTGCTCCCGGAACGCTTCCATCAGCGCTTCGTGGGTTCCGCGCGCGTCGCGCTGCCAGTCCATCGGCACCAACGACGCGCCTGTTTCCGGGGGCACCGCAGGAGCGACGAGACCCGAAAGGTCGATGCTCATCCGCCAGTCGCGCCGCGTCACTCGATATCCGCGGCCGGCCAGCAGATCGTTCGCCGCGCCGTCGGCCCCATAGACGACGTTGTAGCAGGCCAGCGTCCCACCGCCGGCCATCTGCCCAAAGCGCCGCTCGACGTGTTCGATCAGCACCGACCCAATTCCCCGTCCGCGATGCGCAGGGTGCACCGAAGCCTCGGCGAACGCTTCCACGCCGGGCTCTTTGTTCCAGACGATCGCATAACCGGCCGGGTCACCCTTGGGATCACAGACGAGCCAAGAGTCGCGGCCGGCGTCTTGGCCCGGCCGGTTCCACTGAAAGTCCACGTATTCGACACCGGTGTCCGCTTCTCCGTACGCGGCCACGTCCGACGCCGCCAGCAACGCCGCCACGGCAAGACGATCCTCCGGGGTGGGAGGACGCAGGGTGTAACCGTCTGACAGGGTGGTCATGACGGCGGCAAGGCTACCGGCTTCGTGGGGAGAGGGCGACGGATTTCCGCGCGTCCGGTCGGCCGGCGCAGCCGGTGGCCGGATCAGTCAGCGGGCCGACGCGGTAATGCGGTACAGCCGGCCGCCCGCGTCCACCGCGTACAGATCCCCGCCGGGAGCCTGACCGAACGAGGTGATCTGCGACGAGTGGTCGTTCAGCAGCGCGTTGTACAGGCGGCCGTCCGACAGACGCGCAAGGCCCCAGACCTCGCCTGTGCAGTAGTCCGCGTACAGATAGACGCCGCCCAGCAGCGACGCATAGGTCGAGCCACGGTACACATAGCCGCCCGTGACGCTGCAGCGTCCGCTTGAATGGCCGTACTCGTACAAGGGGCCGCTGAACGTCT
This sequence comes from Actinomycetota bacterium, assembly GCA_046714275.1. GTDB lineage: Bacteria > Actinomycetota > AC-67 > AC-67 > AC-67 > JBKKBA01. The sequence goes on along the minus strand of JBKKBA010000424.1, from coordinate 8,783 downwards.
TGCCGCTGCAGTACGAGCCGCCGTAGGACGACACGGTGTTGAGCGTCCCCTCGCGGCAGTCCCAGCCCAAGTTCTTGCCGCCGGCGCCCGCCGAGAAGGTGTTTAACTCCTCGCGCGCGTTCTGCCCGACGTCGGCGATCCAGATCGGCCCGTCGCGAAGATCGAACGTCACGCGCCAGGGATTGCGCGCTCCCCAGAAGAAGATCTCCTTGCGGGCCGAGGCCGACGAAGCGAACGGGTTCGTGGATGGGATGCAGTACCGCAGCGACCCGCAGGCGCGATTCACGTCGATGCGAATCACCTTCCCCAGCAGCGTACTCAGGCTTTGGGCGTTGCCCGATGGGTCGCCGCTTCCGCCGCCGTCGCCCAAGCCGACGTAGAGGTAGCCGTCTTTGCCGAACGCGATCGCACCGCCGTTATGATTGGACGCGGTTCGATGCGAAACGTCCAGCAGCACCACCTCGCTGGATGCCGGCGCGCTGAGAGATCCGGGATTCGTCTTGAATCGCGATACACGCACGTCGCCCTGGTTGTCGGTGTACACCACGTAGAACTGGCCGTTTTCGAAGTAACGGGGATGGAAGGCGATGCCCAGAAGGCCGCGTTCACCGCCGTCCAGGACCCGGTCGCGAATGTCTAAGTACGCGCTTGATACCAGGCCATTTGGAACGCGAACACGGATGCGGCCCTGTTGCTCGGCAATGTAGATGCGATTGCTGCCATCCGATGCAGTGGCCACGGCCGTCGGCGATGCGATTCCCGTGGCCAGTTGCTGGAAGGCCACACGCGCACGCCGCGGGTCGGCGTTTGCCGCCTGCGCAGGCTGCATTCCGGCGAGCCAAAGAAGCATCGTTCCCGCCAGCACCGTGGCTCGTCGCATGGTTAGGTCCAGTCGATGCGCACGTTGCGGCTGAGATTCCATCCGTGGTCGGCGTCTTGCGTGGGATACGCGACGCGGAACAGCAGATAACCCCGCGACCCATTCCGGTACCAGAATCGGTAGCGGGAACCGGAGTCCAGCGTTGCCGATGCGGCGCTGATCCAGACGCCGCGGGAGCCGTCGAATCGCTGCAGGGTCACGCGCTTGCCGGGATGCGCGGGCAACACCTGCCCCGTGAGGGCGGCCGTCTGCCCGGCGGCAAGCGTCGCATCGGCCACGTTCAGGATCACGCCGGGCCGCACGATCACCAGGGCCCCGCCCGATAGCGCGCCTCCGGTGCAGGTTCCACCGCCGCCCCACGAAGCGCGGTAGGTCGTGTTCGCAGCCGGCTTGTGTGTCGTAGCCCAGGTCCCGCCGGCGCCGGTGGTCGCCGACTTGCCGGCACCCAGCACCGACACCGCCGCGCCGGCAACGGCTGTGCCTTCGCACCTCAGCGAGCCGGTCAAGGAGAACGACGTTCCCCACACGCCGCTTTGCGGCGACGCGGCGATGGTGGCGGCTCCGACCGGCCCGGTGCGGATCTGCGCGGAGTTCGGGTCGATCATCAGCGACGAGACGTCGACGGCTTCGAAGTTGCCGGCCGTGATGGACTTCAGCTCGTTCAGCACCGTGTCGCTCCAGCCGTCTTCGGCGGCGCCGCCGAAGTACCAGTTCGATCCGTTGTCGGCCAGAATCATCCCGTGCTTCTTCATTGCACGCGCGATGATCTGTGTCTCGGCCGAGTACCCCGAGATGTCGGTGCCGCTCTTCATCCGGAACCACGCGCCCATCGGCGGCAACGCCGGGTTGCTCGCCGCTCCCGCGTGGTGCCGCGCAGGCCACAAGTAGGACCGGTCGGTCTGCGATGCGGTCAGACGGATGGGATGGTCGATGACGCCGGCGGCGATCTCGTCGCGCCGGATCAGGCCGGCAAAGATCGGCAAGCCGGCGGCGTCGGCGCTGGTCCAGCCGGCCGGTCGCAACGCGTTCGAACCCAGGTTCCACACCACCCCGCTGCCGCCGCTCCACGACGACCCGTTGAAAGACGTGTCGAAGACTTCGTACAGGACGCAGGTGTCGCGATCCAGCATGAGTGCGTGGCGGTCCGATCCCATTTCGATCGTGGTGTCCGAGCCAAGCGGATAGGGGCCCGGGTCGCTTTCATCGGGGTAGTAGAAGTTGACGCTCACCTTTTCGTGGGACCCGGCGACGATGTTGTAGGGGATCCCGTACGGGAGTGTTTGGCCGCTGGGCCCGAAGTCGGGGTGCAGTGCGCGCGACGTTCCTCCCATGGCGCTCAGCCAGTCGCCGGTCCGCGGGTGAACCGGCAGCGACGACACATCCGCGTGCCAGACGTTGTTCGCGGGAAAGATCGGGCACCCCGGCGCGTTGGGGTGCGGCACGGCCGCGGCAGGCGTTCCCATCATCGCCAAGCCCAGCATCGCGGCAGCGATGCGGCGGACCGGCGATCTCCATCCCACGACGACAGTATCGGTGCTTCGTTCGGAGACACTTGAATTTCGGTCGAAAGCGGACGGGCGCGCCAGACCTGCGCAGGATGTAGGACGGACCCGCGCTCAGCGCGGCCCGCCGATGCTGCGTTTCCTAGAACGCCGAGGATGTCGGAAGCGTCAGGGTGACGTTGCTGACGTTGTACACGCCGGGGAACCGGCTGTTGAAGAACATCGTGTCGCTGGTCGCCAGCGTCAGCACCAGAGTGTGGCCCGCCGGAACCTTCCACACGACCCCGGGAAGGTTCAGGCACGCGTCGCCGTCGAAGCCCCCGGCGGCAAGCGGCTCGATCGGTGCGGAGTAGGTCTGGCTGCAATAGTCGGCGTCGCCGCGCATACGGACCGCGCCGGTTTGCCGGTGGATCAGCGTCCGGTTGCCGGCCGGGTCCCGGTCGTAGAGCTTCGCGAAAACGACCGCTTCGGGCGCCAGGGTGGACAGGTGAAACCGGACCTCGGGCGAGCCAACGATGTAGCTGTCGGCCGGATAGGCGTCGGCCGTCACCGGAATGGAATAGAGATCCGCGGCGGTCATGCCCGGCAGGGCATCGAGCGCGGGACTTCCGGTCTGCCCTTGGAAGTTGGTGACCTCGCTGTGGCTGGTCGGCGCCGGCAGATTCGCCAGCAGGTACGGCGACGCGGGGCTCCACGTTTGGGTCGTCGTGCCGGGAGTGCCGGGCGCGGCGAAGTTCGCCCCGCTCACCCAGGGCCGCCAGACCTCGATCGCAGGCCCGGTGTCGGCGAGCGCGTTGCCGCGCAGGTACTTGTCCATCCACGACAGCAGTCGCGCGTTGATCAGCGCGCGTTCGCCGGCAAGGTCGGCGGCGCCGTGGCCGGCGCTGAAGACCATCAACTTCTTGTCGGCGGCCGGTGTAGAGACGGCTGCCAGCGTGCGGGTGGCCTCGTTGAGCGTGAACAGGGTGTCGCGCTGCCCCTGAATCAAGAACATCGGCGTCGTGACCTTTGCTGCGATCGGGCCGACCGAACGCCGCGCAAGGTACTCATAGGAGTTGTTCGTGCCGTCGGAGTAGGGGACCGGCATGTCGAAGCTGTCGTTGGTGGCATAGCTGGTCAGGATCTGCACGTCCTGGTCGGCCGGCACGCCTTCGGTGGAGACGACGGTCGGTGCACCGATCGGCCCGAAGTGGCCCGAGAACTTGCCGCTGGCGTACAGAAGGTCGATCCACGCGTGGTGGATGACGCCGTTCGGCGACAGCGAGTAGCGAAGGTCGTTCCACGTGATCTGCGGGGCGATCACGTCCAGCCGTTTCGCCGGATCCTGCGCGGCGGTCAGCAGTTGGATGCCGCCGGCATACGAGCCACCGGACATGCCGACCCGCGGGTCGCCGGGCCCGTCCAGCAGCACCCGCCCGCCGGTGTTCGACGGGGTGCCCAGCCAGGTGATCAGGTCCATGGCGTCGCGGACTTCGCCCTCCGGGCTTTGCAACCGAACCTGACCCTGGGAGCGGCCGAAACCGCGACTGGTGTAGGACAGGACCGCGTAGCCGGCGTTCGCGTACAGCGTCGCGTGAGCGATGTCTCCGACCGAGCGGTGCCACCCGCCGTATCCGTGCGTCATCAGCATCGAGGCGACGGGAGCCTGGGCAGTTGCGCTCTTCGGCAAGTACAGCGTGGCGTCGATGAGCGCCCCGTCGGCGTTGACCGGGATCATCAGATTCTGGCAGTCGTAGGACAGCGTTGCGGTAGCGGCAGGCGAACAGTCGGGACCGGCGGTCCCGATCGGTATCTCGACGGCGCCGGCGGGTGTTGCGGCCAGCGCGGCAAGAGCAAGGGTTGCAAGCAGTCGGCGCACGATGAATTCCCTCCCTGGGGTGTTGGGGACGTCTGGGTACTTCGCCGCAGCCGGTTCGGTTTCCTCCCGGTTCCTCCCCCCTGTCTGTCAGGAAGGGCCGGGTGGTTTAGCCTGGCGGCCGGTCAGATGACTGCCAAAAAGAAGAAGCCCGCCGGCCGCTCCCCGAAGCGAGGGAGCGGCTCTGCCGCGCCGGCAGCCAAGAAGCGGACCGCGACCGGCAAGATGCCGGCAGCCAAAAAGCGGACCGCGACCGGCAAGAAGCCGGCAGCCAAAAAGCGGACCGCGGCCGGCAAGGCACGGGCGGTAAGTGCCCCTACGCCTAGGAAGCGATCTGCCGCTGCCTTTGGCTCGAAAAAGGTCCAGACCCGCATTTGCGGAATGTGCGGGACCACCGCCACATGCGCGGAAGGCGGCATCCCGTCCGGCTGGACGATCACCATGGATGGGCGGAAGGGCATCGAATACATGTGCGACGACTGCGCCCGGCGCAACATCCGCGCCATCGAAGGCAAGCTGCCGGAAGAGTGGTGGGAGTAGCAGGGTTTCGGCCCTCTTCCGGCGAACCCTGTCGTCGATGTTTCGCTTTCGGCTTCTGGCTCTGATCGCCACGCTTTCCTTCGCCGGCTTTCCGGCCGGGTCGGTCGAGCCCGGCTATGTCGTGGACTACCTGGTTCCTCCCCGTCCGCTGTGCTGTGGCAACGGCGTCACGCTGAGCGGCGACACGCTGCTGATGAATCACGCGGCGCTGGACGGGATCAGCAAGATCGACGTTGGTAGCGCCAGCATCACGCGTTTTGCCGGTGAGGACGATGCCGACACCCAGGAGCTGGTGACGCCCGATGACATCTGGCGCGATCCGGTGACCGGCGATCTGTACGTGACCGAGATTCTGGTGAACGGGGTGCGTCGCATCGCCCCAGACGGCACTCGGACCCGCGTGATGCAGGGCTTCGGAGACGGCGTCGCGCATCCGAACGCGATAACCGGGCTGCGCGCGCCGGGCGGGCCTCTGCGGCTGTTCATCTCGATGGTGCAGTTCGAGCCCGGATCCAAGACCGGCATTTGGGAGATCGACCCGGCCGGCCTTCTGCCGCCGCGGCTGGTCTACGGGGCCGCCGGCGGACAGGTGATCTTCGGTCACGGCATGCGCGCACCGAACGCGATGGCCTTCGATCCTTCGGGGCGCGAGCTGTTCGTTCCCGAGTCCTACGGCGGAGCCGTCTGGGCGATCGACGTCGACGCGCACACCGCTCGCAAGGTATTCGACGGCGCTTCGCCGTCCGCCAACGGGATTGCGCTGCGTTTCGCGCGCGATGGCTCGATTTTGTATGCCGAGCAAAATTCCGGGCGCTTGCTTCGCCTGGATCCGGCCGGCCCGTCAACGCAGGTTCCCACGGTGATCGCGCAACTGGATCCGGGAATCGATGGGATTGCCCAGCATGCCGACGGACGAATCTTCCTTTCCAACTTCCGCTTCGGCGGCCTTTCCGTCGTGCTTCCCGATGGAAGCGTCCAGCAGATGTTTGCGCGGGGCATGAACCTTCCGAACGGCATCGTGGAGATCCGCGACGCCGGTGGGGACGTGAACCCCCAGCCGGCAAAGACCTTTGCTGTGGGTGACGTCGGATCGTTGGCTCTGGTCGATGCGCAGACCGGCGCGATCACGCGTCCGAAACAGTTCATCCGCGACGACTTCGATATCGCCGTCGGCGTTGGGACCACCTTCGGCTGCGACGTCTACGCGACCGGATTTTTCCGCGGCACACTCCAGAAGGTCGATGTCTGCAACCCGGCTCTTCCTCATACGGAGGTCGTTCCCCGGAAGCTCTTCGTCGCGCCGTGGGACGTGATGGGCCCGACGCTTGCCAGCTTGTTCGTCACCGACGCCGCGACCGGCATCGTTTGGGATATCCGTTACCAGTCGCAGCCGGTGATTGCGACGCCGTTCGCCGCCGGGCTGGTTAACCCGACCGGGATCACGTGGAACGGCGGGACGCAAGTCTTTGTCGCTGAGTCGGGAGCCGGGCAGATTCGCGTTTACAATCGCTTCAGTGGGGAGCTCACCGGCCTGCTTCCCGGGTTCGATGAGCCCGAGGGGCTGGCGTTTACGCGCTCCGGCCATTTGCTGGTCGTCGAGGCCGGGTCGGGTCGCCTGACCCGCGTCGACGGAGATGGGAATCGTTCGACGCTGCTGGACGGACTCGCGACACGGATCCGCGGTGTCGCGGCCGTGCCGGTGCTCAACTTCTTTGCCGACGTGACCGTCGCCGCCGACGGCACGATCCTCGTCACCTCGCCGCTCGACGGCTCCATCACGCGTCTGCGCCGCCGCGCCTAGCCACCTTGATCGCTCGCCGTCACGGCCGCGTGATCGCCCGTCCACGCAGGTCTTTGCGAGGATTCCCCACTTTGCCGCTCCGGGAGGGTTCCGGGGTCTTTCCCGCACTTCCCCGGTAGGATCTATTCAGGGCCTGGTTGAAACCTACCTTGACAAACGTTACATATCGGGCGAGTATGGGTAACAGATAGAACCGCCGGGTATCTCGAAGCCCCCAAGGAGGCGGACGTGGCTGCGATCGACGGAGTGGTTTTCAAAGGCATCGAGGCGGTTCCCTACGCTTCCGTTCGCCTGCTGACGACGTCCGGTCACTGCGTGTCCGAGCAGACCGCGAACAGCGAAGGCGAGTTCCGTTTCGTCGTTCCCAGCGGCGTGTGGGGCGTCGAGGCCCTGTCGGGCGAGCAAACGGTCGCGCTGCGCGATGTCGTCGCCATGGACGGCGAGCGTCTGCCCGTCTACATGCGCATGGATACCGGCGAGCGAGTCGTTCACCGCCGTACGCCCGCCGCCCCGGTGCCCGCAGCCATACCGACCGGCATCTCTTCAACAGCGCCCGAAGCAGAGCCCGCAACCCGCTGACCACGCTCAGCCTCTAGGGTCCGCTTCCGGGAGGGTTGCACTCAAGAACGGTGTAGTTCTGGTCGCATCAGAGTCTCCCCAAGATGTCCTTGCCTGGCTTCGCCACAACGGCAAGCAGGGCGACGCCATGTTTCGAGTGCCGCGTGATCCTTCAATCGATCTTGGGGGTTTCCAGTAGATGGGATTCCGTTCGGGCAGGTCTGACGGCTATCCGATGTGAGCTTCGAAGTGCTTCAGGAAGATGTCGATGCTTTCGATGTGGCAGGCGTGGTCACCCTCTAGCTCCAACACGGTTGCAGTGGGGAGTCGCTCGGCAAGCTGGGCCACGACTCGCTTGAGCCAGACGGTGGTGACCGTTCCCTTGCACAGCAGGGTCGGGCACCGAATGCTTGACAGATCTTCCAGGGAGCGGCCCGAGCGATCCATCTGAGCGCCCTGCCACGACAACGCCATGCGATGCGGAAGGACGCGGTCCCACATGGGGGACTGCCGGGCGTCCTGTCCAGGCTGCACGAAGCCCGCGTAGACCATGAACTGCGCCAGATCGTCCCCGGTGACCGTTTGTCCGTGGAGCGGATGGATGAACTCGTTCAGCTCCGCGACGATGGGATCAGACTCGCCCAGCTCCTCAAGGATCCAGTATGCAGCCGGCTCGACCAGGGTGAGTGTTCGGATACGCTCGGGATAGGCGATCGCGAACTCGATGAGCGCCCGCGCTCCGCCGGACCAGCCGGCCAGGTCGGCGGATGCGATCCCCAGCTCGTCCAGTGTCATGCGCAGCGCTTCCCGCTCGGTTTCAAACGTGTAGGCGGGATCGCCCGGCCGTCCGGCCGATCCCAGCTCGTTGTGGATCGGCTGAACGCGGATCACGCGACGCGACTGGCTCAGCCGCTCTTGATGAGGAATCCAGGAGAGCCAGCCGCTCAGCCCGCCGGGAACCAGAACGACCGGCTCGCCGGCGCCTTTCTCGTCATGCAGCAGGACTCTTGGGTCCATCGCCCCTCCCTTGCTCGGTGAAACAGCATATTCGTGAAACAAGGCTGCAAGAACCGCTGCTGTTTGGTGTCGCTGGTAGGGAAGGGAGGCGCCGTGCAGCGTCTATTTGGGTTCGAACGATCGTGGTCGAACGTCGCGGTGGTGGCGTCGGCGTCGGCTGCGGCCCTGCACTTTGCGGCCGTCCGCCCGCATGCGCAGGAGTGGCTCCCGGCCGGGGTGTTCATGTTCGCGGCTGGAACGGTGCAACTGGCGTGGGCCGTGTGGATGGTTCGCCGTGGTTCAGACATGGCGGCGCTTGCCGGCGTGGTGGTCAACGCCGGCATCGTGGCCGTGTGGGTGGTCTCGCGGACGGCCGGGCTGCCGTTCGGTCCGGAAGCCGGGATGCCCGAGAGCATTCACGGTCCGGACGCGCTTGCCGCCGTGCTGGAAGCCGGCGCGATCGGCGCGTGTTTCGCCGGTTTGCGGCAAGCCGGTCCCCGGAGATGGCTCATGCTGCCGGCCGCCGCCGGCGCGTTGCTGGCGGTCGTCGTTTCCGCCGACGATCCCGCGCGCGAACGTTTGACGGCTCTGTCCGTGCTGGCCCTTGCGTGGGCGGCGCGGTCGCTCGTTCTTTCGGACCAGGGTCCGATA
>JBKKBA010000423.1:0-8657 GCA_046714275.1 Actinomycetota bacterium | reverse complement strand
TCACGCCCTTGTGCGGCTCTTTGCCGCCGGCCAGCTCCTTCACCAGGGTCTGGATCATCGGCATGCGCGTCGATCCGCCGACCATGATCACGTGGTCGATATCGCGCACATCCAGCCCGGCATCCTTCACGGCCTGGTTGAACGGCGTGCGGCAGCGATCGACCAGCTCCGCGGTCATCCGCTCGAACTCCGCACGCGTGAGCTTCTGCTCGAAGTGCAGCGGGCCCTCCGCGGTCGCGGTGATGAACGGCAGGTTGATCGACGACTCCATCGACTGAGACAGCTCGATCTTGGCCTTTTCCGCCGCTTCGCGAAGACGCTGCATCGCCATGCGGTCCGCCGACAGGTCCACGCCGTGGGCGTTCTTGAACTGCGTTACCAGCCAGTCGATGATGCGCTGATCCCAGTCATCTCCACCCAACTGCGTGTCACCGTGCGTCGCCTTGACCTCGAAGACACCGTCGCCGATCTCCAGCAGCGACACGTCGAAGGTTCCACCGCCCAGGTCGAAGACCAGCACGGTCTGATCCTTCTGGCCCTTGTCCAGTCCGTAGGTCAGGGCCGCAGCCGTTGGCTCGTTGATGATTCGCAGGACTTCCAGGCCGGCGATCTGGCCGGCTTCCTTGGTCGCCTGCCGCTGCGCGTCGTCGAAGTACGCGGGGACGGTGATGACCGCCTGGGTCACCTTGGCTCCCAGGTAGGACTCCGCGTCGCGCTTGAGCTTGCCCAGCACCTGCGCGCTGACTTCCTGGGGCGTCCACTTCTTGCCGTCGATCTCAATCGACCAGTCTTTGCGTCCCATCTGACGCTTGATCGAGCGGACGGTGCGGTCCGGGTTCGTGATCGCCTGGCGCTTGGCGACCTCCCCGACCAGAATCTCGCCGGTCTTTGAAAAGGCGACGACCGACGGAGTCGTGCGCGCGCCTTCCGCGTTGGCGATAACGGTGGGGTCGCCGCCTTCAAGAACGGCGACAACCGAGTTGGTCGTTCCCAGGTCGATCCCTACAACTTTGGCCATTTCTCTTCTCCTGAATCCGGACCCGGGTCCCCCGGGAAACTTGATCGAGCATAGTTTAGAAAGTTGAGTCTCTATTTGTCAAGTTTTCTGCGTGCTAAACCTCAAGAACGGGGAAACCGCAGGTCAAGCTCGGGTCAGGAAGGGTCGGGAAGCCGACCGAAGACCTCGACACGGGCGCCGACCACAATCTGCCCTAGGGTCCCGATCGGAACCTCCAGGGCTCGGTCGTAGTCCACGCGGGGCGTCGTCAGGGGGCAAGGCTCTGCCCGGCAGGGCCGCATGTTGCGGATCTCGACAACCCGGCCCTCACGAATGAACAGCACATGCAGCTCCACCAGCGTGTCCTTCATGTAGAAGGAGCGGCGGACGACCCCGGGATAGACGAAGAGCATCCCGGTGCCGGATGGGACCCGGGGCCGGTTCATCAGTCCCCGCGCGCGGGAGGCCTCGTCGGCGGCAACCTCCGCTTTGACGACCAGTCGCTCGGACCCTTGCGTCAGGATCACGCGAACGGCGGGAAGCCGGGCCGTGGCGGATCCATCGCGTCCGCAGGCGGCGCCCCATGCAGCAAGGGGCAGCAGCACCAGAACGAGAATGCGCTTCAAGGAACCAATCGTAGGGGAACCCCTGATCGCAGGGGCGTTGACGCCTTCGGCTGCGGCCTCTACGTTGCTCGCCGTGCACGTTGCCGTCACCGCCGTCGGGCAAGACCGCCCGGGGATCGCCGCCGCCGTGACTCAGGTCTTGTACGAGCACGGCTGCAATATCGAGGACTCCCGCATGGCGATCCTGGGCGGCCAGTTCGCGATGATGCTGATCGTTGCAACGAATGTGGCTCCCGCGAGCCTGGAACATGTCCTGTCCGCCGCAACCGCCAGCCTGGACCTGATTGTCGCCGTGCGACCCGTGGCAGAGACGCCGGCCGAAAGCAGCGACGGCGATCCCTTTGTTCTGAGCGTCTACGGCGCCGATCACCCCGGAATCGTTTATCGCGTGACGGCGGCGCTTGCCGCGCGCGGGGTGAACGTGACCGACCTTGCCACGCGGGTGCTGGACGGCGATCCGCCCGTCTATCTGATGATCATGGAGCTGACGCTCCCCCCCGGCGCAGACGTCGCGCTGCTGGAAGCCGATCTGATGCGCCTGAAGGAAGAGGTCGGCGTCGACGTGACGCTTCGCCCGGCCGAAGCCGACACACTGTAAGTGGCGATGTAGTGGCGATCCTGGCCGTCGTCCGCTATCCCGCTCCGGTCCTCAAGACACGGGCGACGGAGCTGGTGCCCGGCGCCGCGGCCGAGGCGCTGGCCAAAGACCTGGTGGACACCATGCGAGCGTCGCCGGGCTGTGTCGGGCTTGCGGCGCCCCAGATCGGCGTGGGCGCGCGCGCTTTTGCCCTGGACGTCACGGGCCACAAGAAGGCTCGTTCGTGCGCCGGGCTGATCGTGATGATCAATCCGATCGTGATTGAGCACGGCGGCGACTCCGGTAGCGAAATCGGACGAGAGGGCTGCATGAGCTTGCCCGACTTCACCGGCAGCGTCCGGCGCGCTCAGCATCTGGTGGTTGAGGGGTCCACCCCATCGGGCGGAGTTCTTCGGCTGGAGGCCGACGCGTTCGAAGCACGCGCCATCCAGCACGAGATCGACCATCTGGACGGGCTGCTGTTCGTCGATCGCGTCTTGTCGCTGACCGCCGACCTCTTTCCCCGCAAGCGCTACCGCTGATTTCCTCGCGAGCGCTGCCGCCGGCTAGACCCAAAAGGGCTTCAGCCACCAGAGAGCTTCGAAACCTCGGAGAACTCCGACACGTCACCGGCAGCCGGAGCGGTTACCGCAACATCGATCCCAAAGTCGAACAGTTCCGTCGTCAGCTCCATCAAGCCCAACGCAGAAGCGGGGGTCGCGCCGGCGGCGACCTTGCTTAGGTCCATCGTGATCGTCGTCCGCCGGACCCTGCCCTGGTCGTCGATCCACAGATCCATCGGGAGTTTCACCAGGCCGGCTTTCGACACCAGGTCCCCCACCCCGGCACGAGCGACTTCCGGCAGTGCCTGGGCGGCTTTCTTCAGATCCACCGTCAGGGTGAAGTGCGTCGTCTGGGCGTCGCGAACCCTTTCCAAGCCGACACTCTTGACGTCTTCGGCTCCTTGAATAAACGCAAGCGTCGCCGTGGGATCCTGATTGGTGAGCGAGCCCAACCCAGGAAAGCCGCCACTCTGCTGCGAGGCGAAGTCCTTCGGGTCCATCCGGACCCACGTCTTCAGGCCGGGCACGATCCGCGCAAAGGCGGCCGGGAACTTCATGTAGATCGTCTGCTTGATGAACCGGATCTCGTAGCCCGACAGTTCCTGGGGAACCTCTTCCCCCTGAAGCGACAGCGTCATCGTTCCAACGTGCCGCGCGTAGTCATACGCGCCGGCGCCGGTCATCGTGAACTGCTGCGCCCCGCCGGACATCGTCGCATCGACCGAAATCTTGGACGAGCCGGCTTGCGTGGTTACCTGCGCAGCCGCCAGCACCAAGCTCAGGTCGCCGGAGCCGTCGATCGAACCGGGACGAACACCGCCGGAATCTTTGGCTCCGCACGCAGCAACCGTCAGACCCAGCACCACCAGCGCCACGGCGAACACCCGCTTGGAGCCCATCGCTTCCTCCCGTTCCAGCCGTGCACGGAAGTCTATCGTCCGGGCGACGGCATCCATTCCCCGTCAACAGATCCCGGGGAGTTTTGAGCACGTAGGAAGCAGTTCTATAATCCGCGCGATCACCGCCCGGGCGCACCGTTCGCCCCGGGCAGCCGAGGGGGTTGACTGGCGCCATGGATACCGGTGCACGGATCGCGCTCGCCGTCTCGATCGTGATGCTGGCCAGCGGGCTGGCCATGCGCCGCGTCGCATACTTGGTGCGCTTGCTGATGGCCGGCAAGCCCGACCCCGATCGCTTCAAGGGCATCCCCGCGAAGATCAAAGCCGAGCTGGTCAAGGTGCTGGGTCAGAAGAAGCTGCTGCAGCGCACGCTGCCCGGAATCGCGCACGCCTTGGTCTTCTGGGGCTTCCTGATCATTCAGATCACGCTGATCGAGTCGGTCGGAGAGGTCTTCGACCGGGACTTCGCAATTCCCGGCCCCGGCCGGTGGGATGTGCTGGGCTTCATCGAGGACCTGTTTATCGTCCTGGTTGCGGCATCGCTTCTGACCTTTGCGTTCATTCGCATGGTGAAGTCACCCTCCCGCGAAGGCCGCAAGTCACGGTTCTACGGCGGCCACTTGGGCCAGGCGTACGTCATCCTGTTCATGATCTTCGGAGTCGTGTCCACCGTGGCGATCGTGCGCGGCGCGCGCTACGCCCTGGGGTCGCTGCCGTATCCCGACGGCGCCTTCCTGGCTCGCTGGATCGGCAAGATGCTGGACGTCTACACGGTGGATTCATTGCACAAGATCGAAGACTGGTGGCTGCTGGGTCATCTGGCCGTCGTGTTCGGTTTCCTGGTGCTGGTCGTGAACTCCAAGCACCTGCACATCTTCACGTCACCGCTGAACGTTGCGTTCGGTCGCCAGCCCCTTGCCCTGGGCGCGCTCAAGCCGCTGCACATCGATATGGAAGCCATGACCGAAGAGACGGTGCTGGGCGTCGGCAAGGTCGAAGACTTCACATGGAAGCAGCTCTTGGACACCTACACGTGCACCGAATGTGGACGCTGCCAAGACGTGTGTCCCGCCTGGAACACGGGCAAGGAACTCAATCCCAAACTGCTGATCATGAACATCCGGGATCACCTGTTCGACAAGGCCGACCACCTTTTGGGAAAGGCCACTGAAGAGGAAGCCGCCGACGTGCTGGGAAAGTCGCTGGTGCCCGACGTGATCACCAACGAGGTGCTGTGGGCGTGCGTCACCTGCGGCGCGTGCGTCAATGAGTGCCCCGTCGATATCGAGCACGTTGACGCGATCATCGATATGCGCCGCTACCAGGTCATGATGGAATCGTCGTTCCCGCCCGAAGCCGGCACCATGTTGCGCAACCTGGAAAGTTCGGGCAACCCGTGGGGTTCGGCGGCATCCGCTCGGCTGGACTGGGCGAAAGGCATCGAAGACTACGTGGTCGTCGTCGGCGACCGGATCCCGCCGGCGGCGGAGTACCTGTACTGGGTTGGCTGCGCCGGCGCCTTCGATGATCGAGCCAAGAAGGCGGTCAACGCCTTCGCTCGCCTGATGCTGGAAGCCGGCGTCGGTTTCGCGGTCCTCGGGCAGGCGGAATCCTGCACGGGCGACCCGGCGCGGCGCGCCGGCAACGAGTATCTGTTCCAAGAGATGGCCAAACAGAACATCGCGATGCTGAACGGCAAAGGCGTCCGAAAGATCGTGGCGTCCTGCCCTCATTGCTTCAACACCATCGCGAAGGAGTACCCACAGTTCGGCGGCAACTACGAGGTGCTCCACCATTCCCAATTGCTGGACCGGCTGGTTTCGGAGGGCCGGCTGACGCCGACCGGGGAGGTCGCCGCCAAGGTGACCTACCACGATCCCTGCGATCTGGCTCGCCACAACGACGTGATGGACGAGCCACGGCACGTCCTGGATTCCGTTCCCGGCTTGCAGAAGCAGGAGATGGAGCGCTGCCGTCGCGGAACATTCTGCTGCGGCGCCGGCGGCGCGCGCATGTGGATGGAGGAAACCGAAGGAAAGCGCATCAATCACGAACGAATCGACGAGGCGCTGGGGACGAATCCCGACATGGTCTCCACCGGCTGCCCCTTCTGCATGATCATGCTGGACGACGCCGTGCGCGACCGCGTGCAGCAGGGGAAAGCACCGGAGGGCCTGAAGGTCTACGACGTCTCTCAAATCCTGGCGCAATCGGTGGCGCTCAAGCGCACCGGTGGGAACGGGTCCCCGCCGCCGGCCATTTCGCCATCGGTTTCGCCGGCCGCGATTCCGGCGTCCGCCCCCGGCGAGTAAAACGCGGCACTAGTCAGAGTGAACTAGGAAGATTTGATCAGGAGAGCCATCCAGAAATTTGCTTGCCCTCCCGATACTTGAACTAGTCATCGGAACCGGGAGTCGCACATGCCGGCAAGCAGGCGCCGCACGATCCGCTGGACCAGCGTTGTGACGGTCGTGCTTGCGCTGGGCTCCCTGCAGCAGGCCACAGCGGCATCCGGACGGTTGCATCTGGAAACGGCAAGCAGCTCCGGCGGCTCGCCGTATGCGTTCGATATCGACGGTGCGCGACTGGTCGTGCCGACCGCCGCATCCGCCGATGTTCGCCTGGGCACGAACCGGACGACCGGCTACCGGCAATTGCTGGCAATGAACGGTGCCGGTGTCGTGCGATTGGGCGCGGTCGACTTTGGCTCCGTCGACTGCCCGGCACTCCGAGCCGCTCCGTACGCCGCCTGGATCGCGACCGGCGAATCGGCGACCACCGACCCGGTCCCCGGCGTCGTCTATGCAGCCAAGTCCGTGGCAGACCGCTACGTCAAGCTTCTGCTGATCCAGGTGGACCGAACCGACCCGAACGGCTTGATCTTCGACTACACGACGATGCCCTGCCCGAATGACCCGACCCCGCCGGTCATCACGGCGGTCGTTGACGGGCCGGAAGGAAACGCAGGCTGGTATGTCGGAGACGTCACCGTGTCGTGGAGCCTGTCCGATCCCGAATCGCAGATCTTTTCGTCCCAGGGGTGCGTGCCGGTCACGCTGGCCGACGACACCGGGGGGACGGTCCTGACGTGCTCGGCCGTCAGCGGCGGCGGTTCGGCCACTCAGTCTGTCTCCGTGAAGATCGACGCCACGGTCCCGGACGTGTCGCATGCCGGCAACCTGCCGGACGGAGGAACCTACACCGTCGATCAGACGGTTCTGATCGACTGTTCGGCGTCGGACGCGCTTTCGGGGCTTGCGTCGGACACCTGCGTCGATGTCGATGCGCCGGCCTACAGCTTCCCCGTGGGAGACACGACGCTGCAGGCGACCGCGCTGGACGTCGCCGGCAACGAAGGCACCGGCTCGGTCACGTTCACCGTCGTCGTGGACCTTGCCGGCATGAGCGCGCTCATCGACCGCTTCGTCACCGATGCCGGCGTGGCGCAGTCGCTGAAGGCAAAGCTTCAGTCTGCGGCAGACGCGCCCAACCAGCAGTCCAGCAGCGGCAAGCTTGCCGCCTTCCGCAATCAGGTCAAGGCACAAGCCGGGAAGTCGCTGTCGGAATCCGATGCCCAGATCCTGATCGATCTTTCAGGCTCGCTGTAGCGGCAATCCTCCGCAGGCGCTACCGTCGGAAGTGCTTCGACAGCGTCACGTTCTGCGACTGATAGTTCGAGCCGATGTCGCCGCCGTACAAGATCGACGGCGGCTCCAGCATCCGCTCGAAGCCCAGCTTGCAGACCCATTGGCCCGACTCGACCATGAACGGCACGTCGTGTGCGCGAACCTCCAACGCGGCGCGACTGCCGTGGCCGGCTCCGCTGGGATCGTGCCCAAATCCGGGGTCGAAGAACCCGGCGTAGTGCGTTCGAAGCTCGCCGCTGGTCGGGTCGTAGGCCGTCATCTCGGCGGCAAGATCGGGCGGGATTCGCACGCCCTGCTTGGACAGCAGCAAGTAGAACTCTTCCGGCTCCAGCACCACGCCGCCGGCGCGCTCGGGCGGAACCGGCTCCCAGAAGTCGTCGATCGCGTGCGCGCCGACCTTGGACAAGTCCAGCAGTGCGCTGTTTTTCTTCGCGCGATACCCGACGCTGTCCGCGGAATCCAGATCCAGGCTGAGGAACAACCCGTTCGCGACCGCGACGTCGTCGGCCGGCACCGGGTGGCCGTCGGAGAACAGCAGCGGGTCCGTGCGGTGGCGGTCAAGGATCGCGTCGTCGCTAATCCGCGCGTCCCCGGCCGAAAGGCGCAACTGGTTCAGCGAGATCTGGCGCTTCACCTGGACGGTGAACGAGCGCGAGAACACCTCCAGCCACAGACGTCCTTTGTATCCGGCCGCGATCTCGTCGAAGCGCCACGACCCATCGGTGATGACGCGCGTGAAGATGTCCAGCCGCCCCGTGGACGACTTCGGATTGGCCTTCGCGCGAAGCCCGGTGGGAAGGTCAAGCTCCTCGACCAGCGGAATCAGGTACGGCCGGTTCTTCTCCAAGATGCCGCCGGAGGACAGGTCCACTTCGCCCATCGCATAGTCGGCCAGCTTGTCTTCGACCCCCGCACCGCCCGGCAGGAACGAGCACCGCAGGCGGTAAGCCTTCTCGCCCAGTTGCAGGTCCAGGCTGGCCGGCTGGATGTTGGCATCGGGGATCTTGAACTCGGCCGAGGAAACAACACCCGCATCGATCGCCTTGCGAATCCACTGCGACGGCAACACGCCGGTCGCGCCTGCGGGAATGTCGAGCACGGGCACCACGATCTCCTTGCGCCACCGGCGTCTCCGGAGCGGTGCGCGTAGGAAACCTTACCCTCACCGCCCGCGCAAGACCGGCAAAACAAGCTTCGCTATACTTTCGACCTCTCGCGGATGTCGTTCAACGGCAGAAGAAGACGCTACTTCCCGAACGCTCGGCCAGAACAAGCAATTTCGCGGATGTAGTTCAATGGTAGATCGAGATCTTCCCAAGGTGTAGACGAAGGTTCGATTCCCTTCATC
>JBKKBA010000422.1:0-3856 GCA_046714275.1 Actinomycetota bacterium | reverse complement strand
TTTTGTATAAGAGACAGGCACCGGAATGATCTCCGTGGCGGCGACGATCAGCACCGGCCTTCGGCCGAATCCGCCACCGACATCCGCATAGCGAATCTCGCCCCGTTGCATCAGCCGGGCCAGGCTTGGCGAATCCGAGCCTTGGAAACGGTCAGATCTTCATCCGGCGTTGTTTCGAAGGACCGAATGATCGCGCGGTAGTCGCGGCCGCGCCGCCGTTCCGCGAGCGCCAGCTCGATAGCTCGCCGCGCGAACGCCGCCCGGGAGACGTCCGTTTCTTTCGCCGCGCGGTTCAACTCGGCCAGCAGATCGTCCGGCACCTGAACCATGATGCGTTTCATGATGCCATGAATGATATCAGAGGCGGTGTCGATTATCGCGACGGTTTGCGGGCGGCCGGGAGGCGCGCTTTGGCTCGCACAATGCGAAAGTCGCCGGCGTTCAGGAAGCCCGCCAGTAGTTGGGCTTCCGACTGGATCGCCGCCCATGCTTTCGGTCCGGGATCGTCGAAGAGCGCGATCCGCATCTCGAACGATGCCCGGGACTCGCCCCTGGATTCGCTCCTAGACTCGCCCCTAGATTCGTTGAGGTCCCACAGGCCGCTGGTTGCGCCTTCGATCAGGACGACGTTGGCCGAGTTGCCGTTGGCGTCGAACATCGCCGGCAGCACGCGCTCGTCGGCGAAGCGAAGACGTGACGGGCCGGTGTAGCCCATCGTGTACGGGTCCATCGCCGGCAGCAGGTTGACGCGCCCCGCGACCGGGCGAGCCAAGTCGAACGCGCGCGCGTCCTTGCGCCACATCAGAAGCCCTTCGCCCATCTGGGTCAGGCCGTGCGGCGCGATGGCTTCGGCGGCGCGCACTTCGTCCACGCCGGCCCACCAGGCGAAGTCGTCGATCGTCGCCGGTCCAAACGTCGTCATGTACTCGCCGGCCAGCCACACCAGGGCGTCGGCCGACTCGGCCGGCGGCAGCGAGTGGCCCAGCCAGCCGCGCGTCGCAACGTAGCGAAACGAGTTGGCCAGCACCGACTCGGCGCGCATGCGCAGCAGCAGCCCTTCATTGGTCATCTGTGTGAGGACGGGAACGAAGCGTTCGGGGGCTGCCGGGACCGATGCACGGATCTCGTCGGCGGTGCGTGGGTCGCGTGCGGCCTTCAGGATCTCGCCGCGCAACCGCGCGAGCGTTGGGTCGGTGCCGTTCCGGCGTGGCGGGCCGGGGGCGCGGCACGCGTGGTAGGCAAGGTGTGCCGTCTCTGCATGCAGTACGTGTGGTTGCCGCCGCATTGCCGGCAGTCGCAGCGCCACGCGACCTTCCAGCGCACCCTCGTACATGCCTTGCATCAGCCTTGGTACGCGAGCCAAGAGTGACAGCGGCGCCGACGGATGCACGCCGGGAATCCCGACGACCGACCGCAGGCAGTCATCGATGCCGCGGCACGAACGGTCCAGCCGTTGCCGCCGCCACGACCACCAGCGAGAGAGCGCTACAAGCGTTTCGTCCAACCGCGTCAGGCCCGGATGATCAACGCGTCGCCCTGTCCGCCGCCGCCGCAGAGTGCTGCCGCGCCGACGCCGCCGCCGCGCCGATGCAACTCGTAGGCAAGCGTCAAGATCAGCCGCGCGCCGCTCATCCCGATGGGGTGCCCCAGCGCGACGGCGCCACCGTTGACGTTGATCCTGTCTTCGCCGATCCCCAGGTCTTTTCCGGCGGCCAGCGCCACGGCCGCAAACGCTTCGTTCATCTCATAAAGATCCAAGCCGGCGGCGTCCAAGCCGGCCTTGTCGGCCGCCTTGCGAATGGCGTTCGACGGCTGCAGGTGCAGCGACGTGTCGGGGCCGGCAACCTGTCCGTGGGACACGATCGTCGCCAGCGGCGTCAGCCCAAACTCCGCGGCCTTCTGATCGCTCATGATCACCATCGCGCACCCGCCGTCGGAGATCTGCGACGCGTTGCCGGCCGTGATCGTGCCGCCCTTTTGGAACGCCGGCTTCAACGCCGACAGCGATTCCGCGGTCGTGCCGGGACGGATTCCTTCGTCTTCCTCCACCAGCAGGGGATCGCCCTTGCGTTGCGGGACCGCGACCGTGGTGATTTCGTCGCGCAGGCGTCCGGCTTTGGTTGCGTCGGCCGCGCGCTCGTGCGATCGCGCCGACCACTCGTCCTGTTCGGCGCGCCCGACGCCCAGCTTGGTGTTCACCTCATCGGAGGACTCGCCCATGTGCTTGCCATCGAAGGCGCACCACAGACCGTCCAGGATCATCAGGTCCACCAGCTCCGCGTTGCCCATCCGCGCGCCGGTCCGAGCCTTCGGCATCGCATAGGGAGCGTTGGTCATCGACTCCATGCCCCCGGCGACGACGACGTCCACTTCGCCGGCGCGAATCAGCGCATCGGCCAAGTGCACCGCGTTCAGTCCGGACAGGCAGACTTTGTTGATCGTGATCGCCGGGACGTTCATCGGGATGCCGGCCTTTGTGGCGGCCTGGCGGGCGGTGATCTGTCCCTGCGCAGCTTGGAGGACCTGGCCCATGATCACGTAGTCGATGGTGTTGGGTTGGAGGTTGGCGCGGCTCAGCGCCTCTTTGATCGCAACGCCGCCCAAGTCCATCCCGGTGAAACCGCTGAACGCGCCCAAGAACTTACCGATCGGCGTTCGAGCGCCGGAAACGATCACGCTGGCCATGAGAGTCCTCCTGTTGCCCCTGCTGCCGGAAGTTCCTCCCATTGTAGCCAGCAGGGCAAACCGGACCGCCGGGGTTGGAATCGCGGCGGGGATGCCGGCAGAGACAGCGCCTTCTCTCGAAGGCTCCCAGTGGCCTAGACCGGGCTTTCCTCGGCCGGGGCGGTCAGGCGTTCCCCATTTGTCCCTACCCGGGATGCAACCGTTCCGGGGATCTATGCGTTTCACTCTCATGCTGAGAGCCATGACGGCCGACGCCGGGATCCAATCGCTGGATGCGACTCGCTTGGAGCAGCTTTATCGTGCGCATGCTCACGCAGCCAAGCGCATCGCCTACCTGCTGACCGGCGATGACGCGATGGCCGACGACCTCGTGCAGGATGCATTCGTTCGGCTGGCCGGTCGTTTCATAGATTTCCGCCATCCGGACGCTTTCGCGGCATACCTGCGACGAACGATCGTCAACCTCGCGCGCTCGCGATTTCGTCGGACGCGACACGAGCGCGGGTACGTGGAGCGCGAGGCGTCGCTATCGCAGATACAGCAAGGCACGCCGGATCCCGCCGCTGCTGTCGTCGTTCGCGCTGCTCTGATGAAGCTCAACCTTCGACAAAGGTCGGCCCTAGTACTCCGCTATTACGAAGACCTTCCCGACTCCGAGATAGCCGACCTGCTGGGATGCCGCCCAGGAACGGTCAAGTCCTTGCTGTCGCGCGGAATCGCCGTGCTACGCGCAGAGCTACGAGGTGAGAGCCATGGATTCTGAACTTCGAACGCTCCTTCAAACCGTTGTCGACGAAATCGAGCCGACGGGGGCGCTTCCAGATGCAACTCAGGCCCGTGCGAAGCGACGCCGGACTCTTGTCGCCGCTACTACAACGATGTCGTTGGTCGTCGCGGCAGTGGTGGGCTGGACCGGTGTCCAGGCCATCACGCGGACAAAGAGCGTAACTCCTGCCCAAGGGGAACGCGGTTTCACCGTCACCAAGCTCGGCGGCCTGGGTCCTTGCTGCCTCACGGAAGCGGGCGGTCGAGTGTGGGCATCCTCGGGCGGTCGAATCTATGAACTCAACCGCAAGACTGGCGCTCGCATTGACGAGATTGCTCTAGGCGATGACGGCTCGACTCCCGACGATGAACCTCCTTTTGTGCGGGTGGATGCTCTCTCTAAGAG
>JBKKBA010000421.1:0-10558 GCA_046714275.1 Actinomycetota bacterium | reverse complement strand
TTCGAGCGCTTTGCCGACCTTCCGGTCAAGCACCTGTCCGGCGGACAGCAGCGAATCATCGAGATCGCCGCGGCGCTGGTGACGGCTCCGGAGATGCTGATGCTGGACGAGCCATCGGCCGGCATGGCGCCGGCCGTTGTGGAGAGCCTGGCGCAACGTCTGCGCGAGCTGCGCGACGACCTTGGCCGCACCGTGCTGCTGATCGAACACCACATCCCGCTGGTGCTGGACGTCTGTGACGAAGTCTACGTCCTGAACCTGGGCCAGATCCTGGCGCACGGCACGCCGGCCCAGATCGCATCCGATGCCGGCGTGATCGCGGCCTATCTGGGATCAAGCGGCGACGCTCGCGTTCCGGTGGAGGCGCGCTGATGGACGCCGCTGCTCGCGACACCGCCATGCAGCCCGCGATCCTTCGCGTGGAGGATCTGCGCACCGGCTTCGGTTCGAACACCGTTCTCCACGGCCTGGATTTCCAGGTTCGGGAAGGCGAGATCGCGGCGATCCTTGGCCTGAACGGCGCGGGGAAGTCGGTCACGATGAAGACGATCGGCGGCGTCGTGCCGGCATGGGCGGGACGCGTGCTGTTCCGGGACCGGCCGATCACCAAGTTGTCGATCGAGGCCCGCGTGGCGCTGGGGATCGCGCACGTCACGCAAGGACGGCAGGTCTTTCCGGAGCTGTCGGTCGAGGAGAATCTGCGGCTGGGCGCGTACCTGCTGCGCCGACGCGACAAGGCTCGCTATGCCACGAATCTGGCCGGCCTGTACGAGCGCTTTCCCCGGCTGGGCGAGCGTCGCGATCAGGCGGCCGGCACCTTGTCGGGCGGCGAGCAGGCGATGATGGCGCTGGCACGTGCGCTGATCGCCGAGCCGGCACTCATGCTGGTGGACGAGCCGACCGCCGGGCTGGCTCCGGTCATCGTTGACGAGCTTCTGGAAGCGCTGCGTGCCGTGAATCGCGACGGAGTCACGATCCTGCTGGTCTAGCAGAACGTTCCCTTCGCGCTTCGTCTGGCTCACCGCGCCCTGATCATTCAACGCGGCACGATCGTCTACGAAAGCGCCGTCGCAACGCTGGATCAAGACACGCTGGTGCGCTCGCTGGGCATCGGCCGCCTCTTGGCTCCAACGCCGAAGGTCGAGCCGGTCGCGGAAGCGGTCCCTTCGCCCCGCAAGCGCACACCGCGGAAGGCACCGGACGCTGCCGCAAAGAAGCCCGCCGCCACTCGGAAGCCTGCCGCAAAGAAGCCCGCCGCTGCAAGGAAGCCGGCGGCCCCTCGGAAACCCGCCGCGAGTCGAAAGCGAGCGGCGCGATGACCCTGCCCGGACTGATGCAATCAACGCCACTGACCCTTGGGTCGGTCTTTCAGCGGATGCGCGACGTGCATGCCGACGGCGAGCTTGTCTCGCCCGGACTCCGCACCACCTACGCAGAAGCAGCAGAGCGTGTGCTGCGGCTGGCGCGCGTCCTGGTGGAGCGCTTCGGCATCCGGCCGGGCGACCGGGTCGCCTCGTTCGCGTTCAACTCGGCGCGACACTTCGAGCTGTACCACGCGGTGCCGCTGATCGGAGCCGTCTTGCACACCGCGAACGTCCGGCTCTTCGACGACCAGATCGCCTACATCGTGAACCATGCACAGGACCGGCTGATCTTCGTCGACGCCGAGATGGTGCCCGCGCTTTCGGAGGTCGCCCCGAAGCTGGACACCGTCGAAGGCTACGTGCGCATGGGCGCCGGGGACGACGGGGGCGACCTTTCGCCGTGCTTCGACTACGACGAGCTGATCACCGGCACAAAGCCGATTGAGCCGAGCGCGCTGCCGGCCGTGCCGGAGGACGCCGCCTTCGGATTGTGCTACACCAGCGGGACGACCGGCATGCCGAAGGGCGTCCTGTCGTCGCACCGCGCCATGTGGCTGCATTCGATGGCGATCTGCATGGCAAACAACCTTGCGCTCACCGAGAACGACCGCGTCTTTCCCGTCGTGCCGATGTTCCACGCGTTCGGCTGGGGCCTGCCGTACGCGGCGCCGTTCGTCGGCGCCGAGCTGATCCTGCACGGATCGGACTCGTCGGCCGTCAATGTCGGCCGGATCATTCAGGACGAGCGCGTCACGGTGAGCGCCGGCGTGCCGACGATCTGGAAGGAGCTGTTACCTCTGCTGCGCGACGGCAGCGTGGACGCGTCCAGCCTGCGCGCGATCTTCGTCGGTGGGTCCGCGCTCCCCCGCCCGCTGATCGACGCATACCAGCAACTGGGCATCGAGATCGTGCAGATGTGGGGCATGACCGAGACGGGTCCGATCGCCTGCGTGTCGCGCCCCCGGCGTGCGCACCGCGGCTACGACCGCGAAGCCGAGCTGGACGTGCGCGAAAAGACCGGCACGATCCTGCCGGGCCTTGAGGCTCGCATCGTCGGCGACGACGGCACGGTGCTGCCGCGCGACGGAACGAGCGTCGGCGAGCTTCAGGTGCGCGGCCCGTGGATCGCCTCGGCGTACTACAACGACGACACATCGGCCGATCGCTTCCACGACGGCTGGCTGCGCACCGGCGATGTCGCGTGGATGGAGCCCGATGGAACCTTCCGCATCGTCGATCGAGCCAAGGACCTGGTGAAGTCCGGTGGCGAATGGATCTCGTCGGTGGAGTTGGAAGGCGAGTTGCTGGCGCACCCAAACGTGCGCGACGCGGCCGTCGTCGGGATCCGCTCACGCAAATGGGACGAGCGACCCGTCGCCGTCGTTGTCGCCGAAGGCCCGGCGCCGACGCTTGCGTCGATCCGCGAGTTCCTGGCTCCCCGGGTGGCCAAATGGTGGCTTCCCGACGACGTCGTGATCGTCGAAGAGATTCCGAAGACCAGCGTCGGCAAGATCGACAAGAAGGCGCTGCGACAGCAGCTTGATCATATGGAGCTTCCATGAAGCGCGCCGCCTTCGTTGCGTCCCCAGCGTTGCTGATCGCGGTATTGCTGATCCCAGCGGGGCCGGCGCATGCATCGCATCAGAACGCGCACGAGCGCCCCGTCGGGCCGGCGAAAGCGCGCTTCGGGCCCGGCTTCCCTGCGTTGAAAGATTCCGAGTGGGGTTTCCCGCTTGGCGGCTTCGGCGGCATTCGCCCCGGCGCGTCCCGCCGTCACGTGCCGGTGATCTTCGTTCACGGCAACAACGTCGATCACGCCGACTGGTACCTGGTGCGCGACGACTTCCGGCAGGCCGGCTGGACGACGCAAGAGATGTGGGCGTTGTCCTACAACGGCCTGGGCAACGACAACGGCAACACGGCGCAGCGCGACAATCCCGAAGGCAAAGCCGAGCGTCGTGAGATGGGCGGCGACGGCATCGCGCGCGTCGCCAACAACGACATCAGCGCGGTTCCCGACCTCTACCGGTTCATCATGGCCGTGCGCACCTACACGGGGTCGGCCAAGTTCTCGATCGTCACGCATTCGCTGGGTGTCACGGTTGCGCGGAAGACGCTGAAGGTGCACCCCGAGCTTCGCAAAGACCTAGTTGGGTTCGTCGGCATCGCCGGGGGCAACCACGGCACCAGCCTGTGCCCGCCCGGCACCGAAGGACGCGTCTATGCCTGCGACGAGGTCGCGGCGAACACCCCGTGGCTTGCCGATCTGAACGGCCCCGACGGATCCGACGAAACCTACGCGCCGGCGAAATGGCTGACGATCTACGACGGATCCGGCGTGATGGACGGCGCGTTCGCCGGCCCCTACGCGGATAGCCCGATGTTGAAAGGCGCCGACAACCGCAAGTTTCCCTTCACGGCCCACAACATGCTTCGCGTCTCCACCGACATGGTGACCCTGTACCGGGAGTTTCTAGAAACGGCCGAGAAGCCGTACCTGAACAAGCCGGAACCGAAACCGGTCTCGCCGCCGCCTTCGCCCGCCACAACGGTGCGCGGGAACAAGCAAACCCTTGCCGAAACCGGGATCGCCACCGGCACGGGCCCTCGCACCGCCGGCGCGGCGCTGCTGGCCGCCGCTTTGACCGTCACGGCACTCATACGAAGGAGAACCTCATGACTCGACGAATTGCCGGGTGGTGGTTGATCTTGATGCTTGCCGTGGCGGCGATTCCCGCGGCGCGCGCCGATCATCGACAGGCGCATTTCCGGCCCCAAGGTCCCGCCGCCATCCGCTTCGCCGCGGACTTCCCGGCACTGATCGATCACGAGTGGACCATTGCGCTGGGCGGCTTCGGCGGCATCCGGCAGAGCCCGCCGCGCGCCCACGTCCCCGTCATCTTCGTGCACGGCAACAACACAGACCACGGCGACTGGTACCCGGTCCGCGACGCCTTTCGGGCCGCCGGTTGGAGCGACCAAGAATTGTGGGGTCTGTCACTGAACGGGCTGGGCAGCAACTACTCACACGCGCTCTTGACCCCGAATCTAGAAGCCTTCAACGAACGCACGGCCATGGGTTGGGACGGCGCCAGCCGCGTGACCGCCAACGACGTCAATATCGAAGACCTCTACGACTTCGTGAAAGCGGTGCGCACCTACACGGGCAGCAGCCGGTTCTCGCTGGTCGGTCATTCGCTGGGCGTGACGGTGGCTCGAAAGATGCTGAAGGATCACCAGGACCTTCGCAGCGACCTGGTGGCGTTCGTCGGCATCGCCGGCGGCAACCACGGAACGTCGTTCTGCCCACCCGGATCCGAGAGCACGCTTCATTCGTGCGACGAGATCGCGGCCGATACCGACTGGCTGACGGATCTGAACGGACCCTACGGCAGCGACGAAACCTACGGTCCGGCACAATGGATGACGGTTCGCGACGGCACCGGCGTCGCAGACCCGGCGTTCCTGGGCCCGTACGCGGACTCGCCGATGCTGCTGGGCGCCGATAACCGCGCGTACCCGGGTCTGTACCACAACGACCTGCGGCTGGATTCACGCGTCGTCGCGGACTACCGCGCATTCCTGGAGGGAGCCGAATCGTGAGCTTCCCGTTTACCTCGATCGGTTTCTGGCCGGCTCGGCGTGCGGCGCTGACGCCCAACCGCATCGCCCTGGAAACCCCCGGCAGGTCCTACACCTATGCGCAACTTGACGACCGAGCGGCGCGCGCAGCCGGAGCGCTGGCCGCGTGCGGCGTCGGACCCGGCGACCGCGTGGCCGCCCTGCTGCCAAGCGGCGTCCAGTACGTGGACGTGCTGTTCGCGTGCGCGCGTCTGGGCGCGATCCTGGTGCCGCTCTCCACGCGCCTGACGGCGCCGGAGCTGCGCTTCCTGGTGGACGACTCGCAGTGCGCAACACTGGTCTACGACGCCCAGTACGCAGATCTGGTTGCGGGGTTCCGGCTGGGAAGCGGCATCAAGGCCGCGCTGCTCACCGGCGGCAACGGCGACGACCCTTCCTACGAAGAAGCGACCGCGGCCGCGTCGCCGGTGACCCAGCCGATGAACGTCGCGCCCGACGACACGCTGGCGATCATCTACACCTCGGGCACGACCGGCCGAGCCAAAGGCGCGATGCTCACGCACGGCAACTTCTTCTGGACGAACCTCAACATCATGCTGGCGCTGGACCTGACCCAAGACGAGCGCTCGCTGGTCGTGCTGCCGATGTTCCACATCGGCGGATGGAACGTGAACACGCTGTCGGTGTGGTGGAAGGGCGGCACCGTCGTGCTGGAGCCCGCCTTCGACGCGGGCCGCGCGCTTCGGCTGATCGCGGAGCGTCGCATCACATCGATGATGGGCGTGCCGACGATCTTCCAGATGATGGCCGACGATCCTGCCTTCGCGACCACCGATCTGTCCAGCGTTCGGTCGTTCGTGTGCGGCGGCGCGCCGCTTGCGGTGCCGCTGATCCACCGCTACCAGGAGCGCGGGCTGCAGTTCATCCAGGGCTACGGACTGACCGAAGCCGCACCGAACTGCCTGGTCCTTCCTCCCGAGGAATCGGTCCGAAAGGCGGGGGCCGCCGGGCGCCCCTACTTCTTTGCCGACGTGCGCGTCGCGGGCCCGGACGACCAGGCCGTCGAGCCCGGGGAAACCGGCGAGATCATCGTGCGCGGCCCCAGTGTGATGAAGGGCTACTGGAACCTGCCGGAGGAAACCGCGCAGGCACTGCGCGACGGCTGGCTTCGCACCGGCGACATCGGACGGCTGGACGAGGACGGCTACGTCTGGATCGTGGATCGCGTGAAGGACATGTACATCTCCGGCGGCGAGAACGTCTATCCCGCCGAAGTCGAGCGCGCGCTGGCCGAGCACCCGGCGATCGCCGAGGCGGCCGTGATCGGCGTGCCGGACGAGCGATGGGGAGAAACCGGGTGCGCGATCGTCGTGCTGCGCCCCGGCGCCCAGGCGACCGCCGAGGACATTCGTATCTTCGCCGCGGAGCGCCTGGCCAAGTTCAAGGTTCCCGCTCGCGTCGTCTTCGCGGATGCCCTGCCGCGCAATGCAACCGGAAAGCTTTTGAAGCCCGAGCTTCGTGCCCAGTATGGAGGCCAGACGTGACCGACCCGTTCCGAACACCCCCGGTCGGGATCGCCGACCTTTCGATGTATGCGCCGGAGCGGTTCATGACCGCCGCCGAGATCGGCGAGCGCACCGGTATCGACCCCGGCGTGATCGTCGAGCGCTTCGGGCTGCGCGGCAAGCACATCGCCGCCTGGGATGAGCATGTGAGCGACCTGTGCATCGCGGCGGCACGGCCGATCGTGGAGCGCAACGACCCGTCGGAAATCGACGCCGTCGTCTATTTCGGATCGCACTGGAAGGACTACGCGGTCTGGCAGGCGGCGCCGGCGATCCAGCACGCGCTGGACCTGGACGGCTTCGCGATGGAGGCCGTCAACGTCTCGGCCGGCGCCCCGGTCGCGCTGAAGATGGTTCCCGACATGCTGGCCGCCGACGATCGTCTTCGCTCGGTGCTCTTGGTCGGCGCCTCGAAGGAATCGCAACTGCTGGATTACGACAACAAGCGCGGACGCTTCATGATCAACTTCGGCGACGGCGCCGCCGCCGCGCTGCTGCGCCGCGGCTACGACCAGAACGTGATCCTTGGCTCGAGCATTCTGACCGACGGATCGTTCGCGGGGCAGGTGCGCGTGCCGGCAGGCGGCAGCGTGCACCCCGCCAGCCTGGCGACGGTCGAGGGGCGCATGCACTTCCTGGATGTGGCGGATCCGGCCGACATGAAGGAACGGCTGGACCCGATCACCATGAAGAACTTCCTGAAGGTGGCAACCGACGCGCTGGAGCGCAGCGGCTACGACGTCGGCGATGTGGACCTGCTGGTGCCGATCCACATGAAACGCTCGATCCATTCGATGCTGCTGACCGAGCTTGGATTGAAGGAGGACGACGCGATGTACCTGGACACCTACGGCCACATGAGCGCCGTCGATCCCCTGCTGGGGCTGACGCTGGCGCGGGACGAGGGGCGCCTTCGCGACGGCACGGTCGTGCTGATCCTGGCGGCCGGCACCGGCTACACGTGGGCGGCAAGCGTGCTGCGCTGGGGGGCCGGGGCATGACGCGCATCCGGGCCGGCAAGATCGAGCTGGGCTACGACATCCAGGGGGCTTCGGGCGACTGGGTGCTGATGATCCAGGGCCTGGGCTACGCGCGCTGGGGCTGGAACTGGAACGCGCCGGCTCTGGCCGAACGCTTTCGGGTGATTACCTTCGACAACCGCGGCATCGGCGAGTCCGACGTGCCGGCCGGCCCGTACACGGTGCCGCAGATGGCCGGCGACGCCGCCGCGCTGCTGGACGCGCTGGGAGTTCCACGCGCACACGTGATCGGCGCGTCGCTGGGCGGTTTCATCGCCCAGGAGCTTGCGATCGCCCGGCCGGATCTGGTGGACCGGCTGGTGCTGGCGTGCACCGGTTTCGGCGGCCCGCGCTACGTCCCGATGCCCGAGGTCACCGTGCGGCTGATGGCCGAAATCCCGACCATGACCCTGGACGAGCGGCTGCTGCGCGCAACGCAGAACGCCCTGTCGCCGGCGACGGCGAGCGAGTACACCGAAGTCGTCAAGCAGATCGTCGCCTACCGCCACCAGACCGCCCAGCCGTACGAGCCGTGGTCGTGGCAGGCCTCGGCCAGTGCCACATTCGACACGTCGGACCGCGTCGGGAGCATCGAAGCTCCGACTCTGGTGATCACCGGAACCGAGGACAACGTGGTGGACTACAAGAACTCCTCTCTGCTGGCCGGCGAGCTACCCAACGCCACGCTGGTCGAGATGGCCGGAGGGCACCTTTTCTTCATCGAGCACGCCGAGCGGGTGAACAAGATCCTGACCGCATTCCTGTCCGGCGAATCCCTGGAGGGAGCGTAAAACGGACACGCGCCGGGGCTTTTGGGGCGCAGCCGGAGATTGGGTGGAACGGGAGCAGGAGGACGCAACGAACGTGTCGAACTAGTAGGGCAAAACTGAGAGGTAATTCAGTTTTCCCGAGAGGTGGTTCGGGTGTCAGATTTCAACCGAGCAGGGGAGGGACCATGCATCAGCGCAGTGGAATGATCCGGGTGCTGGCCGTCGCTTTGGCGATGGCGGCGATGTTGGTGCCCGGCAGCTCTCAGGCCGCGGTCGCCGCCGGCGACCACGTGATGTACATCGACGGGACCTCGTCGATCAGCGGCTACTGCCAGTACGAGTGGGCGACGAAGATCGTTACACGACTGGATCCGAATACCGGCCAGATGAAGGCGTTCATAGACCCGGATCGGGATGAGCTAGGCATTCCGCGACCCACGACGTTGCCGCCAACCTGCCGGGACGCCAACAACAACCCGGCGGACGGCGTTCAGAAGGTGTCTTGCACGATCCAGCGGAACCTGGGGCCGTTCAAGCCGCACTGGCGCGCGCAGGACCTGACCCAAGCCGAGGTCGGTCTGAACCCGCCGTGTTCGGGCAATATCAGCGCGGTCACCGAAAACATCCCGGGCAGTTGCGTGGACGCGACCAACGGCGATACCACCTGCCGGATCAACGCTCCGACGTGGTTCTACGGCTACTGCGGCCAGACCTACGGAGGCGCCGTCGGCGGTACCCTGAAGTTCAACAACGGCCAGACGTGGACGATCGACAAGATGGGCTTCCCTCGAGGACGCGGCGCATGGGAGTTCAGCGGAAAGATCTCGCATTCCACCGGCGGGGTCTCGAAGATCCGCTTCTACTTCGCCGCCGCGCCGAACAAGGCCGAAGAGGCCGCCGCATGCGACGTCGGCGGCAACCTGTCGCAGATCACGTTCAACGGCATCGCCATCATCAGCAACCAGTTGCCCGTCCGCGTGATCCGCACCAAGCCGGGCTGGCACTTCTGCGCCGACGACCCGATCATCGGCGCCACCGGTAGCGAGGGCTGCTAGCAGAACCGAAAGGCGAGAGGACCCGATGAGATTCGGGAACACCGTGGAGCCGGGGGCGCACCGTCCCCGGCTCCGTCGCGTCCTTTCCCGGGCGACGACCGTCGGTCTGGTGGCGCTTCTGGCAGCCGCCGCGCTGCCCACGCGCGACGCCGCTGCCGGCGGCGGGGGCATCCGCAAGGTGGGCCGCTTGGACCGTCGCGCCGGCCTGGACTCGATCGCGGCAAACGGCAACATCCTGATCGAGCCACAAGCGCGGCGCGGATGGCAAGCCGTGCTCCGCGAAGGCCGGATGCTGCTGTTCGAGATCAACCTGGACACCCTGGCGCTTCTGTCCACGACGACGGTCCCCGAGCTGATGCCGGCCATCACCTCGCTCGGCCCCACCGAATGGCAGTGGACGCTGGATCAGAAGGGCCGCCGGATCTTCGCGGTCACGCGCTCGGTGGACGCCCAGACGCGACTGGATGCGCACACGCTCACCACGATCGACCTGCGAACGCGCCGGGCGACGACCACAGGGTTGCTGTGGCCGGGAAGCACCCGCCTGCCGCTGGCGCTCACGTATCACCAGCCGTCGGACCGTCTGTACCTGCTGACGCGCGCGCCTGCCGAGGTGGCCGGCCGCACGCGTCTGTGGGTGGAGGAGCGCTCCTTAGACGGCGCTCGCGCGTGGGAGTATCCGTTGAGCGGCTGCTACGGGGCGATGGACATGCAGTACGCGCCGGTTCTGGCTCGCAGCTTGCTGAAGCCGGCATCGATGTACCTATCCTGCTATGGGCCCGGCAACGTTCAAGCCCAGGTCGTGCGGCTGACTTTGGGGTCCGGCGGCATTCCCGCGCGCGAAGAGGTCTTCCCCGCCGTCCCCGGACCGCTGTCGGCGCAGTTCGATGCGGGCTCCGACCGGCTGTTCTTCCTGACGACCAACGGTGGAGCCGGTCGCGGCGCGTGGGTATTCGATGGGCTTCGATCGTCGTTCCTGGGCGTCATCGCCAGCGGCGACAACCGGACGGGCGCCAGCGACTACGCGATGGGCTTGGATCCGGCCACGGGACGGCTGTACATGCAGTCGCCGGCCGGCTTTCTGGTCGCCGACGCGCGCCGCACTCCCCTGCCGGCCGGACTGCTGTTCCGTGAGCTGGCCGGGCAAGCGACCGGCTGGATCCAAGTCGATCCGCTGCTTCACCGAGCCTACGTTCCCGACCC
>JBKKBA010000420.1:0-3349 GCA_046714275.1 Actinomycetota bacterium | reverse complement strand
CCGGCTCGATCGCGCTGGAGGGAAGCGTACCGCTGCGGGAGTCGTTCCTCGTCTCGCGTTTGCGAGCCGCCGGCGCAATCATCCTTGGCAAGCTCAACCTGTCGGAGTTCGCGAACTGGGTCGCCCTCGGCATGCCCAGCGGATACTCGTCGCTGGGTGGGCAAGTCCGAAACCCCTACCACTTCGGCGACCCATCCGGTTCGTCCAGCGGGTCGGGCGTCGCCGCAGCAATGGCGCTCGCCACCGCGACGATCGGAACCGAGACAAGTGGCAGCATCATCAGCCCTTCGTTCGCGAACTCAGTGGTTGGCCTCAAGACCACCGTCGGTCTTGTGAGCCGAGCCGGCATCATCCCGCTGGCACCCACCTTCGACACGCCGGGGCCGATGGCGCGCAGCGTCACCGATGTCGCGCTGGTGCTGGGAGCGATCACCTGCATCGACCCCCGCGATCCCAAGACTTCCGAGAGCGCCGGCAAGCTGCCGGCAGGGTCGGACTACGCGCCGTTTCTTAAGCTCGACGCACTCCAAGGGGCGCGGATCGGCTTCTCGCCCGACGATCGCGACTCACTGAGAGCTGCGGAGCGGGCGTTGTTCGATGCCGCTCTGGCCAAGCTCGAAAGCCTGGGAGCGACCCTTGTGAAAACGGTGGCGCTTTCCAATTCTCGTTACGTCGGTCTGGCCGAGATCGGCGCAATACCCAACGAGTTCAAGCATTACCTCAACAAGTATCTTGCCGAGGAAACCGTACCGACTTTGCGCGTCAAGACGCTGACGCAGATCATCGAGTACAACCGGCAGCATCCCGACAAAGTCAAGTACGGACAGAATCTCCTAGAGGTTTCCGATGCGACGCTCGGGAACGTGGACGAGCCGACGGCGGTCGCCAACCGGACTGCTGCGATCCAAGGCTCGCGCGCCGTCATCGATGCTGAGATGGGGTCAGGGGATCTTGACGCGATCGTGTATCCGAAGAACTTCAACGTCAACGTTGGAGCGGCTGCGCTGTACCCCAGCCTTACCGTGCCGGCCGGCTACACCTCAGACGGGACCCGGCCGTTCGGGATCACGTTCCTAGGCTCCGCGTACAGCGAGCCGCAGCTGATCGGTTTCGCGCACGCGTACGAGCGAGCGACATTGCACCGCGTTCGCCCAACGGCTGTGAACCATGCGCTCTGTTGACGGTGCCCGGCGCGCCTCTACGGGAACGGCTCGCCGTATATTGGCTTCACGGGGGAGGTTCGAAGCGGGCCATTCCAATTCGATTCGATCGACGGCTCGTTCACGGTCCCATCCCTGACGTTCTATAAGCCGGGCTTCATCAGCATCACGGGACGTGTGTCCGGCCACCTCTTCTCTTCGGGCTAGGTTTCATCGCCGTGTGCCCGCCGTAATCAGCGGGGGCGTGTTTCCCTTCGAGATCGCCCTTCAGAGGCTCACCCGAGGCTAGAGGTACCCGAACCCGACCGCGACTTTCTCTCCCGTTACGGTCCGAGAGAGACCGCTAGAAACCGCCACTCCGGGTCCTCGTGGGGTCCTGGAGCGCAGACCAGTTGGCGCGCTTCGCTTTCGGCGGTTGATAGGGCTGTCAAACGGCGCTGTCGCAAGACCTTCGTGACTTTCTCCAGCACGTCGAGTGGGACAGCGCCAGAGCGGCGTGATATAATGTGTACACACATACACATCTTCGGAGGGATCGATGAAGCGAATGAACGTCGAGTTTGCCGACGACGACTATCGCTATCTACGAGAGCGCGCGGCGGCTGAAGGACGGACCGTCATCTCCGTGATACGGGAGGCTGTTGCGCGGATGCGACGCGAATCCTTTGACGCCAAATCCGATCCAATGTGGGCTGTGGGTTCATTCGATGGTCCGTCGGATCTCGCCGAGCGGCACGACGACTATCTGTACGGGTGAACGTCTTCGTTGACACGAGCGCGTTTGTCGCGCTCGAGAATCGTCGTGATTCCCGTCACGAGGATGCAACGAAGACGTACCGCAAGCTCATTCGCGGTGGTGCGAAGTTCGTGACGTCGGACTTCGTGCTCGATGAAACCGTCACATTGCTTCGAGCGCGAGCGAGTGCCGGGGGCGCCGTTGCGTGGGGACGCCGGCTTCTTTCCAGCATGATGTTCGAGCTGCATCTCATCGATCGCTCGGTACTCGTCGATGCGCTGCGAGTGATGGAGGCTGCGGCCGATCAGCGGTTCAGCTTCACGGATTGCACGTCGTTTGTTCTAGTGCGTCGTGAGCGACTTGAGGGCGCATTCGCGTTCGACGACGATTTTCAGCGGTTCGGAATCCGGCAGCTTCCGTAGAGCGCGGCCTCCCGAAGACGATCGGCTGTCGCTTCCCACACCGATACAATGGCGCGGCAAGGTGGCTTCGGGTCGGATCGGAGGGACTGATGAGTTTCGTCTTGCGGAAGTCGTTGCCGTCGATCGGCGGGCTGCTGGGGTTGCTGCTCGCGGTCGGCACAGCACTGGTGGTCTTCGCCGGGGCCCCCATTTGGTTTCCCGCGGCCTTCGCGATCGGCATGCTGGCCGTGCAGTATGTCGTCAACCCGTACATCATCCAGTGGCTCGTGCCCGCTGCGATCGTCGAATGCGACGGCAGCCGCTACCTCACCGACCATCCCGTCGGCGCGATGGTCGAAGCTCGCTGCCGGCAAGCGGGTATCCCATTGGTAAAGCTTGGCATCGTCGATGACGGCAACCCAAACGCGTTCACCTTCGGGCGAACCCGCGGCGACGCGCGGGTCTGGCTGACGCGCGGCCTCCTCGAGCGACTCGACGAATCCGAGCTCGACGCTGTGGTCGCCCATGAGATGGGCCACATCAAGCATCGCGACTTCATCGTCATGACTATCGCCGCGGTGGTTCCGATGGTGCTGTATCTGGTGTACGTCATCGCACGCGGCAGCAGCCGGCGCGAGGCGGATTCCATTGCGTTGGGGGCGTACCTTGCCTACCTCGTTTCGCAGTTCACGCTCCTTGCGCTCTCCCGCGCCCGCGAGTATGCGGCCGATCACTGGTCGTGTGCCGCGACGGGCAATGGGGATGCGATCTGCAGCGCTTTGGTGAAGATCGCCTACGGGATGGGCGTCGAGTCCTCGCGCCACAAAGACGAGATTGCGGCGCTGGTGGCCGGGGGCAAAAAAGGAAAGCGCGATGCCGCGAAGGCAGAGCGCCGGTTGCGGCGCGCCCAAGCGCTCAATGCGATGGGGATTTTCGAGCCACGCGCCGCGATGGCCATGCAAGCGGCCTTTGCGGCTGGCGTGGATCCCGAGTGTGTCGTAGGCGCGATGCGCTGGGATTCGGTCAACCCATGGGGGAGGACGCTCGAGAAG
>JBKKBA010000419.1:0-2695 GCA_046714275.1 Actinomycetota bacterium | reverse complement strand
CCATTGGCCAGCATCGCCCCGCGCTGAGCCAGCGCGCGAGAGAATGCTCCGGCCGGAACGATCCCGCTTGGCGCCGACTGAATCGACGCCTCCTGCGCCGCTCTCTGATCAAGCTCCTCGGCCGTTTCTGGATGCTTGTCGCTGACGCACCCCGGCAGAAGCCGGTCCGTCTCGTTGCGCCCGATCAGGTTTGAGAATGACTCCTCGTCGGCGGAGTACGAGTGGTAACCGGCCGGACATCCGACCGCCAGCGGATTCGCGCCCTTCGAGAAGACCGCGACCGACGAAATCATCAAGACCGCAAGCGCCAACGGCGTAAACCTGCGTGACATCGAGAAGCTTCTCATGTGGACATCACCCATCACCCATCGCTCGGAGGGATCACTACTTTTCGGCTTTCGGCAACGCGCGGACACTCGTCGTCAGGCGTGCCCCTGGCGTTGTAACTCTTGTCGCATTCGGACGCAAAGGCTTCGCCACACACGGTGGCCGCATGTGAATAACTGCCCCCAGGTTCAAAAGGTGACGTTGTGGTTCGAAACTGAACCCGCGCCGGATGGCAGAGCGAGCAAAGAATTCTTCGCAAATCATGCACTTCCAGAATTCTCCTGGTGCTGGAGTGGCCAATGAGCCATAGTGCCCGTCCCATGCGTCCTCTTGCTCGGCGCGGAACGACGCTGGCCGTCGGCTGCTCCCTCGCGCTTGCCGCCCTCTTGGCGGTCCCCACCGCCTCGGCCTTCGCCTCTGCCTTCGCCTCGGCCGCAGGCGCGGCGGATCGCACCATCACCCTGGAGGGTCGCGGCTTCGGGCATGGACGGGGCCTCAGCCAGTGGGGCGCCCGAGGCATGGCCGAACGCGGCGCAAGCTGGCGCGCCATCGTGGCGCACTACTACCAAGGAACGCGTCTTGGCCGGCGCACGCCGGGAGAGCAAATCCGCGTCCTGGTCGCCTCGTCCCCGTCGATCCTGGTAACGAGCGCACGGCGATTCACGATTCGATGGGCGGATGGGCGCGTCATTGGCTCGAATGATTCGCGCCGCCGGTTCGTG
This sequence comes from Actinomycetota bacterium, assembly GCA_046714275.1. Lineage (GTDB taxonomy): Bacteria > Actinomycetota > AC-67 > AC-67 > AC-67 > JBKKBA01. Next base: position 1,646 of record JBKKBA010000419.1, on the reverse strand, counting down.
CGCGTGCAGTTCGCCGGCGGCCGGTACGTCGTGGACAAGGCGGCGTCGCCGCGGGGGCCGTGGCGGCGCGTCACACGCAGCCGGTCCGGCGTGGTGTTCGTGCGCGGGCGCTCGCCGTTGGAAGTCGTGACGTTGTCGGGCGCGTCGCGAGCGTACCGCGGCACGATTGAGGTTCGCCGGCGAAGCCGGATCCTAGACGCGATCAACCACCTGCCGCTGGAGGAATACTTGATGGGAGTCGTGCCACGTGAGACTCCGTCATCGTGGCCCGCCGACGCGCTGCGCGCGCAAGCCGTGGCCGCGCGCAGCTACGCAGTCGCGCTGAAAGAACGGTCCCGCAAGCGCTCCTACGACATCTGTGCGACGACGGCCTGCCAGGTCTACGGCGGGCTTGCGTCTCGCCCCAGCCCCGGAAGACCGTCGGTGCCGCTGGAGCGTGGCCGAACCACCGACGCGGTGATGAACACGGCCCGAATGGTGCTGACATGGCGGGGCGGCGTGGCGATGGCCGAATACTCGTCGTCCAGCGGCGGCACAACCGCAGCGGGGCGCTCGCCGTACCTGCGCGCCGTCGCCGACCCGGCGGACCGCATCTCACCGCATCATTCGTGGACCAAGCGGATCGACGCCTCGGTGATCGAGCGGACATGGCGCATCGGCCGGCTGCGCCGGATCGTGGTGCGGGCGCGGGACGGAGCCGGCGAGTGGGGCGGGCGCGTGCGGACGGTGCGCATCATTGGCAGCCGCGGGTCCGTCGATGTTCCCGGCGGGACGCTGGCCGCCCGGCTGGGACTTCGAAGCCGCTGGTACCGCGTCCAGATGCCGGCGGCCGCCGCCTACCGCTTCACCCGCACGATCGGTCCGGGAACCAAAGGTCGCGACGTCGTCGAACTGCAGCGACGCCTCCGCGCCGCCGGGTTCTACGCCGGGCGGAACTCAGGATTGTTCGACGCGGCTACCCGCGAAGCCGTCCGGCGCTATCAGCGCGCGCGAAGGATCCGAGCCACGGGAAACCTAGGCTCGCTCACCCGCGCCCGTCTGAACGCCGAGTCTGCAGCCTGAGCCGGCCGACTTCTGGCCTGTCCGCGACGTTCGCTCCGTCCGCGCCCCCCGCGCCGTTTGCGCCCCTCGCTCCCCTCACGCCGTTCAGCCCCTCACTCCGTTCGTACCTCTGGCGCCCCTCACGACGTTCGCACCCTTCACAACGTTCAGCCCCTCACCCCCTCGCGCGACGTTCGCGACGTTCGAGCACATTGACTCGAAAAACATCTTGTTTTGTGGCCGAAATCGCTTGTCACTGTCCTTGGTCTGCGGTAGTCTCTCGAACAGATGTGCGACTCTGTGAAGGACCTGGTCTCCGGCTTGGGCGCGGTGGTATCCGCGCTTGATTCGTCGTCGGTGTCGGGCGACCAGGCGGTGTCGTTGGTCGAGTCCTTTGCCAAAGCCGAAAAGCTTGCGGCTGCGGGGCGGGCGATCGCGGCCAAGCGCGTCGTGGAGACTCGTGCCTGGCAGTCCCGGGGCTACCGGAACCCCGCCCAGTGGATGGCGGCCCATGCCGGAACCTCGGTTGCCGCCGCGGTCGGGGTCATGCAGACCGCCCAAGCCTTAGATGAGCTTGCCGCCACCAGAGAAGCGCTCGTGGATGG
>JBKKBA010000418.1:0-3721 GCA_046714275.1 Actinomycetota bacterium | reverse complement strand
CACGCTTGCCGCACAGGGCAAGGTCGCGTCCGAGCTGTCGTATCACCTTGACTGCATCAAGGGCTTCGCGGCCGCGCAAGCAAGCACCGACAAGATCGTTCCGCTGCCGGGCGTGCACCAGGGCAAGGACGAATACGAGCTGGTTATCGAGCTTGAGAAGCCGAACGCCGAGTTCTTCGTTCGGACGGGCCACATCGTCTACGCGCCGATCCCGAAGGCGGCCGTGAACGGCGACGGTACGCCCAACCCGGCTTTCAACGAGAAGCCCATCGGAAACGGCCCGTACCAGGTGGCCGAGGCGTGGAAGCACAAGGTTGAGCTAAAGCTCACGCGCTTCAAGGACTACAACGGTCCCGAAAAGGGCTTCCTGGACGGCATCACGTTCAAGATCTTCGAGAAGCTGGAGACGGCCTACCTGGAGATGGAGGGCGGCAAGCTCGACACGACGCCGCTGACGCCGGAGCTATTCAGTGCCGCAGAGGCCAAGTACGGCGACGCGTTCCTAGAGCTCCCAACCGCGGTGCTGACCTACGTGGTCGCGAACACGAAGGCATCGCCCACGGACAAGAAGGAGTTCCGCCAGGCGCTGTCGCTTGCGATCGATCGTGATGAGATCGTGAAGTCGATCTTCGAGAACCGGCGCGTCCCGGCAACCAGCATCGTTCCGCCCCAGACGGTCGGTCACCGCGCCGGCGTTTGCCAGTACTGCAAGTTCGACGTGGCGAAGGCAAAGGAACTTCTTGCCCAAGCCGGCGGACCCAAGGACATCATCATCTCGTTCAACAGCGGCGCAGGCCACGAGGAGTGGACCGCGGCCGTGGCCGCACAGCTCAAGAAGAACCTGGGGATCAACGCGAAGCTGATCGGCAAGACGCCGTTCGGCGACTACATCAAGTTCCTGGACACGCCTGAGTTCACCGGCGGCCTCGGCCGTTTGGGCTGGGCGCAGGACTATCCAACGCCGGACAACTGGCTGTTCCCGCTGCTCTTCTCGAAGTCGGGCGACAACCACAGCAAGTACAACAACGCCGAGTTCGACAAGACCGTCTCCGAAGCTCAGGTCACCCTGGACGCGGCGAAGCGGCTGCAGCTCCAGCAGAAGGCGGAAGATATCGCCTTGGCGGACATGCCGATCCTGCCGCTGTGGTACGGCAAGTCGGCCCGGGTGTACAACAAGAAGAAGTTCGCCGAGTTCCCGCTTGACCTGCAGTCCGGGAACCCGTACTGGGAGCTGGTCTCGGCCAGGTAGGGCCAGGCAAGGGCCGGTAACGACGCGGATCGAAGCGGGGGCTAGACTACGAGCCCCCGCTTCGCCTCGCAGGGAGTGATTGCAGGACCATGAACCGCTACATCGCGCGACGGCTGCTTCAGTTCATCCCGGTGTTCCTTGGAGCGCTCGCGTTTCTCTTTACCGCGCTGTTCATCCTTCCCGGCGATCCGGTTCAAGCTCAGGTGGGGGAGCGGCGGGTCACTCCGGAGTTCCGGGCTGCGTATATCGAGAAGTACGGCTTGAACGACCCGCGCCCGATCCAGTTCGCCCGCTACGTCGGCAGGGTCATGAGGTTCGACTTCGGGGAGTCAGCCCAGGAGAACCGGCCCGTCGCGACGATTATCAAAGAGCGTCTTCCTGTTACTGCGCGATTGGCCCTGGCCGGAGGGTTCTTCCTCATCATTCTGGGAATCGGATCGGGTGTCATCTCGGCGGTGAAGCGCTACAGCATTGCCGACGGTGCGGTGACGATCTTTACGACGTTGCTGGTCAGCGTCCCAGTCTTCGTATTAGGCCTTCTGCTTCAAGTCGTCGCGCTGAAGACAAAGATCTTGCCGATATCGGGGCTCGACGATGGGTTGAAGTCGTATATCTTGCCCGGCTTCGTCTTGGCGTCGGTTTCGGCGGCGTATCTGTCACGCCTGCAGCGAACGGCGCTGCTAGAGACGCTCAACGCAGACTACGTCCGAACGGCCCGTTCGAAAGGACTTCGCGAACGCCGCGTGATCTTCAACCATGCATGGCGCAACGCCCTGATTCCCGTCGTGACGTATCTGGGTCTGGACCTGGGCACGTACCTGGGCGGTGCGATCCTGACCGAGAGTGTGTTCAACATCAACGGTATTGGAAGAACGCTGGTATCGGCCGTTACGTCGCAGGACAACTCCGTCATCCTTGGCGTCTCCTCCTTCATCGTCATCGTGTATCTTTTCGCGAACCTGATCGTCGACATCGGGTACGCGGCGCTCGATCCCCGGATCAGGTACGAGTAGGAGCCTTCCGTGTCCACGATCCCTCCCATCCTCCAGGAACCTAGAGACCCCAATGTGGCCCAAGCGACGGCTGAAACAGCCGTCCCTGCGTCTCAGTTAGAGGTCGTAAGTCTCCGCGGCGAGTTCTGGCGCCGACTGCGGCGGAACAAGCTGGCGCTGGCCGGCATGGTCATCCTCGGTGTCATTGTGTTCTCGGCGATTTTCGCCGACATCATCGCCACGCAGCCGCACGGTCAGGTGACCTTCTTCGACCAGATTCGTAAGCCTGTAAGTTCACAGCACTGGTTCGGCACCGACTCACAGGGGCGGGACATGTTCTCACGCGTCGTTCACGGCGCGCGCTTCTCTCTGATCGTCGGATTCAGCGTTGTCGCAATCAGCCTTGTGGTCGGTGTGACGATCGGCGGTCTGGCCGGATACTTCGGCGGGGTCGTAGACACGATCCTCTCCCGGATCATGGACATCTGGCTGGCATTCCCGTTCATCGTCGGCGCGATCATCATCGTGGTCGCTCTGGGAGGTGGTCGGACGGCGCTTATTGCCGCACTGGCGATCTTTGGATGGGTCACGATCGCTCGATTGTTCCGCGGCAGCGTCATTGCGATCCGGAACGCGGAATATATCGATGCCGCCCGCGCGTTGGGCGCAGGCGACGCGCGAATCCTTTTGCGCCATGTGCTCCCGAATGCCATCACGCCGACGCTGGTGTATGCCTTTGCGCTGGTGGGAACGACGATCATCTCGGAGGCGGCGCTCTCGTTCATCGGGTACGGCGTGCAGGAGCCGATCGCCTCGTGGGGTCTGATGATCGCCCGAGGCCAGTCTCAGATTCTGGCGAACAAGCTGCACATGATCTTCTTCCCCAGTCTTGCCCTGACGATGACGGTGCTCGGCTTTATCTTGCTGGGCGACGGCCTGCGCGACTCACTCGACCCCAGGCTGCGGTAGATCGATGACTGAGGCGACGACTCAGGGGACGCCCGACGTCCAGGTAGAGAACGCCCTTGGTTTGCGCCGTGGTGAGCGGCTGCTCGACGTCGACGACCTGCGGATGCACTTCCACACTCCGACCGGCGTCGTCAAGGCCGTTGACGGTGTCTCCTTCAAGCTGGACGCGGGCGAGACGCTGGCGATCGTCGGCGAGTCCGGTTCGGGCAAGACGGTCACGGTCACCACCATGATGGGACTCATTCCGCGGCCCCCGGGGCGTCTGGAAGGCGGAACGGCCATGTTCCGCGGCCGGGATCTGCTGCAACTTCCCAACGAGCAAATGCGCAAGATCCGGGGCCGCGAGATCGCCATGATCTTCCAGGATCCGCTGACCGCCTTGAATCCCGTCCACCGCATCGGCAACCAGATCGTCGAAATGATCCGTGCGCATGAAGACATCCCGAAGGCTGCGGCCATGCAGCGCGCGATCGAGCTGCTGGCGCTGGTCGGCATTCCGCAGCCCGAGGAG
>JBKKBA010000417.1:0-5780 GCA_046714275.1 Actinomycetota bacterium | reverse complement strand
TTCGGCAACGCCCTGCACGAGGCGCTGCGCCGCTGGTACAACCAGCCGGTCCCGGTGCCCCCTTCGCTAGAAGAGATGCTTGCGCACCTGGACGACGTCTGGGACTCCGCGTCCTTCCCGTCGCCGGCCGCCGAGCGCACCTATAAGAACCACGGCCGCCAGGTCTTGACCGACTTCCACGCAAAGAACGCTCCCGGCTTCCGGATCCCGGTCGCGCTGGAGCAGCGATTCGAGCTGGACATCGAAGGAGTGCGCCTGACCGGGGTGATCGACCGGATGGACCGCCACCCCGACGGCTCGTACGAGATCATCGATTACAAGACCAACCGCCGGCTGCCCCCGCTGGCTCGCGTGCAGAAAGACCTTCAGCTTTCAATCTACGCCATGGCCGCGTGGGAGGTCTGGGGGATCCGGCCCGACAAGCTGACCCTTTACTTCCTGCTGCCCGGCCAGCCCATGTCGTCAACCCGTACCCCGGAAGACGCGATCGCCGTGCGCGACCGGATCGTGCGCGTCGCCGACCAGATCGCCTCGGGGGCGTTCCAGCCCAACGAAGGTCCGCTGTGCAACTGGTGCGACTACCAGCCGCAGTGCCCGCTGTTCGCGCACCAGTTCCGCCGCGAAGCCGAACCTGAACCCGATATCCAGGCCGTGGTGGACGAGTGGATCGGGCGCAAGAAGAGGACGCGCGACGACTATGCGCGCTTGGAAGAGCTGGAACGGATCATCCACGCCTACTGCGATCGTACGGAGGTCATGCGGCTGTTCGGCAAGGACGCCGCAATCACCCGGTACCAGACCGGCGCCGACGCCTACGATCCCGGAGTTGTACGCGACGCGCTCTCGCCCGAGCTACTGGAACGCGTCCTGCGCGTCGACGACGCCGCCGTCGGCCAGCTTTTGGCCGGAGACCTCCCCGACCACCTCCGCGCCCGCCTGGAAGAAGCCCGCATCGACCGCTCCGTCATGGCCCTCCGCCTGAAAGAACCCCGAAAGCGCTAGTTTCGGCGCTCCTGCTTTACCGCGAACGAGACACTTTTTTGCAGGGACCCTTGCCCCAGAGTCGCCGCGCTCATAAAGTGTACCATTGAAGAACCAGGAGGTGTACCGTTGGAGGTGGGAGTCAGAGAGCTTCGGGATCGGTTACGCCGGTGGCTGGATGCCGTCGAGGGCGGCGAGGAGGTGACGATCACTGAGCGGGGCAGGCCGATCGCACGTCTGATCGGCGTTTCCTCCGCCCCATCGCTGGACAGGCTCATCGCCGAGGGTGTTGTCACGCCCGCAAAGCGGTTACGCAGACAGGACCGGGTTCACCCTAAAGTGCGCGCCGGCGGGACCGTCTCCGACCTGGTTGCCGAACAACGCAGGTGAACACGTACTTCGAGACTTCCGCCATCATCAAGCTCGTGGTCGTCGAGGATGGGTCGGATGAATCTGGGGCTCTGTGGGACGCGTCGGACCTGCTGATCACCAGCAGACTTGCGTATGTGGAAGCTCGAGCCGCTCTGGCAGCCGCGCGACGTGCGCGGCGCCTCTCCCAGAAAGAACTGGAAGCCGCCAAGCGAGCGCTGGAGGGCCGTTTCCGCGAGATTGATCTCATCGAAATAACGGAACGCGTTTCGCGGACCGCCGGTGATCTTGCCGAGCAGCACGGGCTCAGAGGCTACGACGCGGTTCACCTCGCCTCCGCGCTCGCGCTGAGTGCAGGGGATGTGGTTCTGGCGACGTGGGATCGCGACCTGGCGCTTGCGGCCCGCGCAACAGGTTTCGACATAGCCGGAATCCGCATCGATTAAGCCCAGCCGGTCAGGGAAGAGCCGCAGAAGAACATTCATCCCTTTCCCGGTGGTCTGGAATCGCTCTGCCCTCCATCGACGGCGTGCCCTACACTGAAGCCATGAACACACCACTAGAACAGCCGCTTCGGTCACCGGATGAACTGGCGCCGAAGGAGCGCGCGCGCCTCGAAACTGCGTACAAGAGGCTTCGTAAGGCCGTCGAGGCGGGCGAGAAGTTCAGAGGGGGAGCGCTGAAACACGGGCAGGACGTAGCCTCCCTAAACGGTCAAGAAATGGCGAAAGCGTATGCAGAGATCCGGGCGGCGGAACAGGATCTTTGGCGGCTTCGCGAGCAGCTCCTCGGCTGGCCTCGCCCGGGATGGACTCCGCCGGCTGCGTTCGTGGCCGACTGGTTCTCTGAAGACGATGATGTCTACGATTCTGCCTTGCCATCGTCCGACAGCTAGCGAAGAATGCCGACCCGCGGCGAAGTCTTCCTCGCACCATTCCTCTATTCTGACCTTGAGGGCTCCAAGCGCAGGCCGGTATGCCTGGTGTCGTCCGATAGATACAACGTGGGTCCGGACATCGTCGTCGCGATGGGAACCAGCAGCCGCGCACGAAGAGATTATCCGGGCGTCGGCGACGTGCCACTTCAAGATTGGAACGAAGCCGGACTTCTCCTTCCATCGACACTCCGGGCCGGGCGCCTCCTGGTAATCGAGTCACGGCTGCTTCATGGCAAACTTGGGATCTTGAGCGAGCGCGACATGGGCGGGACCGACGACGCGCTCAGAGAAGTATTGGCTCTCTCCTGAGAGACCACGAAGCTAAGGTCAGGCCGTTCGGAAAGAGCCGCGGAAGCGCTCGCGCAAACCTCTTTGGGTCGCGATGCTAATCCCGGTCGGTCACGGCCCACGCCAGCGTCCAGAAACCAAGAGCGAACGACGCGCCTGCGAACCCTGCCATGGCCCCACCTCCCGCGACTTCTAGGGCCTCCAGGATTGCCGCTAGAGCGATGCCGGTTGAGATGCCGATCGCACCGCCCACCGCCCGTATCCACGTCAATGCAACCCACGTGCCTTTCATCGAGCCCCCCCTTTGAGCCTCTGTCGCTGCGAGACTACGTGACCCTGGACTACTGGCGCGCTACATCCAGCGCTGCTGCCAAGTCCGGGGGCAGTGGCGATTCGAAGCTCAGCGGATTCCCGTCGATCGGGTGTGACATTTCCAGGCGGGTGGCGTGGAGGAACGGACGGTTTAGGCCCAGGCGGGCGGCGGCCTTGCGGCTGCGGCCGTAGACGGGATCGCCGATCACGGGGTGGCCGATCTCGGCCAGGTGCACGCGAATCTGGTGCGTGCGCCCGGTCTCCAGCACCACCTCCAGCAGCGCTATCTCGCCCAACGCTTCCTTCACCTCGTAATGCGTGATCGCCTCGCGACCCTCGGCAACGACGGCCATCTTCTTTCGATGGCGCGGCGAGCGGCCGATGGGCGCGTCGATCGTCGCGGCCTCGCTTTCCGGCACGCCTTCCACCAGCGCAATGTAGGTCCGCTTCACCTCGCGCGCGGCCATCATGCTGCTCAGCCGCTCGAAGGCTTCGTCGGTCTTGGCCACCACCATCAACCCGCTGGTCCCCGCATCCAGCCGGTGCACGATCCCCGGTCGTTCCTGATCGCCGCCGGCGGGCTGCTCGTCCCTGGCCAGAAGCGCGTTCACCAGGGTGCCGCCGGAATGTCCCGGCGCCGGGTGGACCACCAAGCCCGCCGGCTTCGACACCACGATCATGTGGGGGTCTTCGTAGACCACTTCGATGTCGATGTCTTCGCCCGACGGAGGAAGCGACGCCTCCACGTCGGGGATCTCCACTTGGACCCGATTGCCGGCCTCCAGCCGCAACGATTTCGCCGCCGCGACCCCATCCACCAGGACCGACAGCGTAGCCGCGGCCGACCGCGAGATCCCGGCGCGCTCGGCGACCACCACATCGATTCGCTTCCCGGCGTCGCCGGGCCCGGCTTCGAACTGCAGAAGGCTCATGACTTCGCGGCGTCGCCGGACGACCGCGCGGCGCGCCGCTCGGCGCGAACGCTGGCAAGGAAAAGGAGCGCCGCGCCGCCGACGACGCAGATGTCGGCGACGTTGAAGGTCGGCCAGATCCGGAAGTCGATGAAGTCGATCACATGACCGCGGAACGGTCCGGGGGGGCGGAACAACCGGTCGGCCAGATTGCCCGTCGCGCCGGCCAGCACCAAGCCCAGCGCGAATCCGGTCGGCGCGTCACCTACGCGCCGGGAATACCAAACGATCCCGATCGAAATCGCGAACGCGATGAGGGTAAAGACAACCGGTATCCGCTGGAACAAGCTGAAAGCCGCACCGGGGTTGCGTTGCAGCGTCCAGTGCCAAACACCTTTGATAACGGAAACCGACTCTCCTTCACCCAAGCGAGCGACGGCGACGGCCTTGGTGATCTGGTCGGCAGCCAGCCCCGCCAGCGCGGTGAGATAAAGGAGCCGGCGGGCGCGGCCCTCTATCGGAACCGCTCTTCCAACTGCTTGCACTTGATACACAGGACCGAGTACGGAAGAGCCTTCAGCCGCGCCTTGTCGATCGGCTCGCCGCATCGCTCACAGACCCCGTACGTGCCCTCGTTCAGCCGGCGCATGGCATGTTCGACCTTGTCCAGCAGATCACGGATGTTGTTCGCCAGGGAGAGGTCGCGCTCGCGCTCGAAGGTGAACGTGCCGGCATCGGCGGACTCCTCGTCGTAGGAAACCTCCCCCGAAAGCTCCGACTGCGAGACGTGCAGGGATCCGGCGTCCAGCTCCTCTAACTCCTTCTCAAGCGTCGCGCGCTGAGCGATGAGCTCCTGACGAGTCGCCTCGGTCTCTTTGGGCGTCAGATTGCTCTTCTTCGGCTTGGGCTTTGGCGGGAGCGGGGGCGGCTTCGCGGCGGCGGGCTTTGCCTGAGCGGCGGCCGGCTTGGCGGCGGCTGCGGGCTTTACCGGAGCAGCCGGCTCCGCAGGGGCCGCGGCGGGCTTTACCTGAGCAGCCGGCTTCGCAGGGACGGCGGCCTTCTTTGCCGGAGCCTTCGCCGCCGCCTTGGGTGCCGCCTTCGCTGGAGCCTTGATCGACACCTTCTTCTTCGGCGGCTTCGGAGGAGTCGCCTTCGCCGCCACGGCCTTCTTGAACGGCGCCGGCTTGGGTGGCGACGCCTTCTTGGCAGCGCCGGAAGCCTTCTTGGGCGCCGCCTTGCCACCCGGGCGTGCGGGCACGCTCCTCAAAGGGGTTGTCTTGCTGGGGCGAGCCACCCGGCTCCTCTCCGCTCCCGCGGCCCGGGGGCCGCCGGAAAAAGGCGATTCGTCGCTGCCGCCCCGGTCGGCGGATGCCCGAAGGTAGCACCGGCTCTAAGGGGTGTCAACTGCCTGCTCCACCAGCCGACCAAGCCCAAGAGCGATCCGTTTTCGCAGGTCAGGGGACGTGTGACCGGCAACCAGAACCCGCTTGTCGCGGCTGGTGGCTCCCCCCCCGACGGGGACAGCGCCGATCGCGGCACCGCTAAGAAGTCGGCGACGGCTCGCAGCGCCTCCTCGGTTGCCTTGCCCCGACGGTTATTGTCGCCGGACTCCGCGCGCGTGGCGACTATTATCCCCGCTCACATGAGCGTCTTCCGGCCGGTCGAATCCCGCGTCTCCTTTTCGGAGATGGAGCAGCGAATCCTGGAACGATGGCGGGACCGGGACGTCTTTCATCGATCACTGAAGATCCGCGACGGCGCCCCCCAGTGGACGATGTATGAAGGCCCGCCGACGGCCAACGGGCGTCCAGGGGTCCATCACGTCCTGCCCCGCGTGCTGAAGGACATCTATCCCCGCTACCGCACGATGCGTGGATTCCAGGTTCCTCGCAAGGCCGGCTGGGACTGCCACGGATTGCCCGTGGAGCTAGAGATCGAAAAGCAGTTGGGGCTCACCTCGAAGCGCGACATCGAGCAGTACG
>JBKKBA010000416.1:0-10425 GCA_046714275.1 Actinomycetota bacterium | reverse complement strand
CCGCGGCGTATCACGAACTTCGAAAAGCGGGCACTACTCGTTGTAACGACAGTAGCCTTCCTGCGCGGCTCGGCAAGCGCGCGCAGGTGCGCAATTCTATTCTGCAATGCAGTACCCCACTCAATCGGCCGAGGCACCGGAGCGCTCGATCACCGCCTTCATCTTCGCCTGCTCCTTGACGATGAAGTCGCGCAACTTGTCGGGACCGACGTCAGGCATCAGCGTGACGCCCTGGTCGGCGTGATATTTCACGACCGACGGATCTTTCAGCGTCTCGCTGAACAGCCGTGCCATTTTCTCGACCACCGGCTGCGGCATGCCGGCAGGGCCGACGATAGTCGCCCAGGCGGTGAACTGCACATCGCCATAGCCGAGCTCGGCGGTGGTTGCGATCTCGGGATGGCTTGTCAGCCGGGTCGAGCCGGTGGATGCGAGCGCACGCAGCTTGCCCGCGTCAATGTGCGGCTTCAGCACGATCGAGTAGTCGAACATCAGGTCGAGCCTGCCGCCAAGCATGTCGGTCAATGCCGGCGCGGAGCCCTTGTACGGAACGTGCGTCATCTTGATGCCGGCAACGCTGGACAGAAGCTCCGCGACCAGGTGCTGGCCGCTGCCGGAGCCGACCGACGAGTAGTTCAGCTTGTCCGGGTTCTTCTTCGCGAACTCGACCAGCTCCTTGAGCGACTTGATCGGCGAACTCTCCGGCACCACCAGCAGCATCGGCGAGGAGCCGATGGCGTGGATCAGCGTGAAGGAGGTCAAAGGATCATAGGAGAGCTTCTTGTAGAGCGATTTGTAGGTGCCGAGCGGGCCGCTCGACCCGTAGAGGATCGTGTAGCCGTCGGGTTTGGCCTGCGCGACATATTCCGCAGCGATGATGCCCGCGGCGCCCGGCTTGTTCTCGACGACGATCGTCTGGCCGAGCTTCTCGGAGAACACCTTGGCGATGAAGCGCGTGCCCTGGTCGCTGATGCCGCCGGGCGCGAAACCGACGACCCAGGTGATCGGCCGGTTCGGGAAGTCCTGGGCAAACGCACCCGGGGTTGAAGCTGCAAGCGCCGAGAGGCCGATTGCGGCGAGCAAATGCCTTGCGACTGTTCTCATTCTTCCCTCCATACGCGGCACGCCGGCCGCCTGGTTGCCCCGCCGGTCGGTGCTCGCCGGCGTCGTGTATTCTGCAGCTTAGGGACGGCCCGCGGGTTTCGCACCATGAAACTGCGTCTGCTCGCAAATCCGGCGTTGCGAGGCGGGCGCCGCCTGCACGCAACGCGCGAACTTCGCTTCGCTGCCTACTGCGCGACGATGCCGAGGCGCTTGTTCTCCGCTGTCTTCTCCGCAATTTCCTTGCCGAGGTTTGCCTGGAAGCTCTCGATCGAACCCTTGTAGGGCGACAGACCGTTGCTCTTCAGATGCTGCGCCATGGCCGGCGACTTCATCACCTCGGCGAACACGCCGCGCAGCTTGTCGATGACCGGCTTCGGCGTGCTGGAGCGCACGAACAGCGCATACCATCCCTGTTCGACCACGCCCTCGTAGCCCATTTCCTTGAAGGTCGGGACGTCGGGCAGGAATGTTCCTCGCTCTTCCGCGCCGATACCCATCAAGCGGAGCTTGTCGGAGTCCTTGAAGGTGAGCGCAAACGACTGCGTGGCGAAGTAGCCCTGCACGTCGTTGCTCATCAGCGCCTGCACCGCCGGCGTGCCGCCGCGGAAGGCGATGTCCTGCCACTCGAATTTCGCCGCGCGCTGCAGCCGGTCGGCGAGCACGTGTGACGGAGCGCCGGGTCCGAGCATCGCATAGTTCATCTTGGCCGGGTTCTTCTTCGCGTACTCAACGAATTCCTTGAAGTTCTTCGCCGGCAGCAGCGCCGGCGTCAGCAGCACGTAGAACTGGTCGCCGAGCATCACAACCGGCGTGAAGTCCTCCATGCTGTAGCCGGGTTCCTTGAGCCCGATCATGGTGGACACCATGGTGCCCGAGCCGAACAGCAGCGTGTGGCCGTCGGCCGGCGCCTGCTTGGCGGTCTGCGTGCCGATCGCGGTGCCAGCGCCGGGCTTGTTCTCGACGATGATCGTCTGGCCGAGCGCCTTGCCGGCCTCGTCGCCGAAGGCGCGGGAGATCGCATCCGTGGATGCGCCGGGTGTGTACGGCACCACGATCTTCATCGCTCGCGACGGAAAGTTGTCCTGCGCAACTGCGCCGAAGGCACTCAGCGCCAGCGCAATCGCTACGAGCGATGTCCGGATCAGCGAAGCAAGCCTCATGTGATTATCCTCGTTGTTGGTGCGCTCAGGCTGGGCGGAAGCGCGCGATGCCGTGCCCCTGTTCCTGCGCGGGTTCGAACGTCAGCGGCTGGTCGATCACGAGCTTCTCTGCATCGTCGATGACCACATTGCTGATCAAGCGCGGCCCTTCGGCAAGCTCGACCACCGCCACATTATAGGGCAGGCGGTCTTCGAACGCCGGATGAAACGCGCGGTGGAACACCACCCAGCTGATCAGCTTGGCCTTGCCTGACGCCTCATGCCAGGCCCAGTCTGCTTCGAGACACTTCGGACACTCGCCGCGCGCGGGCAGCCAGTTGCTCGAACATTTGCGGCAATGCTGGAACGTCAGCTTGCCCTTGTTGAGCGCGTCCCAATAGGGCTTCGTCAGCTCGTTGATCTCGGGATCGGGCAGGGTGGCTTTTGGCTTCGCAGCCGTCTGTGCGTTCACGTTCATTGTCCCAAAATGAGTGCTGCGTGGGTGTGCATCACTCCTCCCTGGTTCGAGACGATGCAATGCTTTGCGCCTTTGACTTGCAATGTGGCTTCTCCGCGCATCTGCCGCACGCCCTCGTGAATGAGCTGCATGCCCGGCATGCCGGTCTCCGACAGTAGCCCGCCGGAGGTGTTGACCGGCAGCGTACCGCCGATCTCGATGTTGCCGCTCTTCACGAAGTCGGCGATCTGGCCCTTCTTTGCAAAGCCATAGTCTTCCAGCGTCATCAGCACGGTGATGGTGAAGCAGTCGTAGATCTGGGCTGTGTCCATGTCCTTCGGCTTCAGCCCCGCCATCCCGAAGGCAGTTTCGGCCGCGACCTTCGCCTGCGTCGAGGTCATGTCGGGACGCTGCGGCACTTCCCATGAGGTCTGCCCGTGGCCGAAACCCAGGATCGGCACCGGCTTTTTCACGCCCATCTTCTTGGCGCGCTCCGCGCTCATGACGACGACGGCCGCAGCGCCATCCGAGACCAGCGCGCAGTCGTCGCGGCAGAACGGCGCCACCATCGGCGGCAGGTTCATGTACTCCTGAAGCGAAAGCGGCTTGCGCAGCTGCGCGTTGGCGTTCGCCGCGCCATGCCGTCGCGAGGCGACCGCGACTGCGCCCAGCGCTTCACGCGGCGTGCCGAGCTCGCCCATGTGCCGGCGCGCGATCATCGCGTAGTTCGACAGCACGCCAAACCAGCCGTACAGCGCATCGTCGCCGCGCGAACGGCTGTAGCCGGCCGCAGTTCCGGTCTTCGGATTGTCGGCAAAGCAGATCACCGCGATGTCGCACTGGCCGGCCTCGATCGCCATGGTCGCGTACGAGATGTTCATGATGTTGGAGGCGCCGCCCTGGTCCCAGACGCCGCCGATCTTCGGCTGCAGACCGGTCGCTTCGGCGACCTTCTGGCCGTACATCAACTCCATCTTCGAAGTGGGTCCCTTGACCCACAGCGCGTCGACCGCATCCTTCTCGTTGCAGCGGATGCTTCCGTCACGTATGCCTGCACGTACCGACTCAAGTAGATGGGAGCGACGCTCGCGATCCTTCGAGTCGCTCAGTTGACGCACGTCCTGATCGATCGTCGCAAGCGCCAGAACGTTGCGCACCACGTCCAAGTTGGCCCTCCAGAACTCGCAACTCGCGACGATGAAATGCCGGGGCTCCGGCATGGCCGACCCGGGATCGGGTCTCGGAACGGGGGTCGCTGCCTCTGCATCAGCTACAACGGCCTTGAGAAGGCCAAGCTTGGAGCGGAACTGGTAGTACACCGTGGCGCGGGCCACGCCCGCCTCTCGAGCCACTTCTTCCAAGCTGAGACGGTGATAGCCGGCCCCCGCCAGGAGTGTCCGGGTGGCTTGGATCACACGCCGCTGGGTCTCATCCGGGGTGCCGGCATCCTCGGTGGGCTCACCTCTTGACATCCCCACGATCCTATCCCTACGATGTGTTTAGACAGGATGTCCAAACAAAGTGTCTATATGGGAACCAATGTGTCTAAGGAGGCCTCAGTGTCACTCTCGGCTAAGGACGGAACCCATATGGGAACGATCGCGGAGCATCCGGGCGGCGGATGGGGACGATGGGCGGGAGCAGCCTTTGCGGTCACTCTCTTTTCGATCGCGATCAAGCAATTCGGGACCCAGGCGATCGCCGGGGCCGAGATCTCGAGCTCGAGTGATCCCATCGCCCTCGTTGCGCACTTCGCTCACCCGGGGTTGCGTTTCGTGTTGTGGCAAGCCGGGGTAGGGCTTGTGGCCGCCCTTGCCTTCTTCATCTTCTTTAGGACCTTCGTGCGCGCTCGGTCGAGCTCCGAGGCTGTCGCCGTTATCCTCGACTTGATCGTGGTGGTGGGCGCGGTCGAGATGGGCCTCCTCTTCGTCGAGTCTGCCCTGCAGCTGGGCCTGGTCGATCTTGCAAGCGCAGAGCCTTCGGCCGGCGCGTCGATATTGGGGCTATTCAAGACGTGGGACTGGCTCTACAACTCCTTGATCTTCTGGCTCGAAGGGTCACTTGTTGCCCTCATCTCATGGGTGATCTTGAGATCCAACGTGGTTCCCAGCTGGATCGGTCGACTCGGGATCCTTGCCGCCATCGGTCTCTATCTCAATACATTGCAAGTGTTGGGCGGGCTTCCGAGCGCTGCCGCGGTACCGGCCATCAGCGCGTTCGTCATCTGGGGTGTCTCACTGGCGGTGGCCCTTCTGCGTACCGGTCGCGAACCTAAACCCGGACAGGTCTAGGGGTCTTCTCAGCCAACCACTGACCCTGTGCCTTCCACCTAGCGGGCCGGCGGACGCTCCTCAGCGCGATACGGCAGCGATGGGAGAAGAGTTCCAGACGCAGGACGGAAACCGCTACGAGATCGAGGGCCGGGTTCTGGAGGTATGGAGCTGGGAAGTCCGCTGACCGAACTGGATTCGATGCTTGACGCCGTGGGCGGTTTCGAGGTTCTAGATGCACAGGTATTTCAAGCAGTGGACCAGAGGGGATTCGAACCCCTGACTTCAAGTCGTTGCCCAGGCACGAACAAACACCGGGAGTCCGTTGGAGCACGAACGCTCTACCAGCCAAAATGTACGACTAACCTGGCCGGAGGCAGTTTGCGATTTACACCTGCGTGTCACCGAGGCAAGCGGAAGAGCGCGTCGCATTCTGACTGTCTGCTGACTGTCTTCGGATCGATCGCTGCTGCGCGGCGGTTGAGAAATCCGCCACTCATGCTGACTGTCTGAATAGGGGCAAGGCAAGGAATAGCTATCCCAACAGGGCGTCCACCCCGGAGCAATCATTTAGGCCGAAAATGCTCCAGCCCTAGGCCCGCCTCTCGAGCCCGCACGATTGCCTCCGATCGATCCGCCACCTGAAGCTTGGCAAAGATGTTCGACACGTGGTTACGAACCGTTTTCTCGCTGACGACAAGTTTCTCGGCAATCGCCTGATTCTTCTCGCCTCGGGCGATGAGTTCGAGCACCTCCAGCTCCCGCTCGGTCAGCTCCGGAAAGGTCTTCGAGCTGTCGGCCCGGCGGGAGCCGGCGAAGTATTCACGTACCCGCTCGGCGATGACCGGACCGAAGATGACGTCACCGCTCGCCGCTGCGTTGATGGCGCGCACCACGTCGTTTTGATCCGCACCCTTCAGCAGGTAACCGCTCGCTCCGGCGCGCATGGCCGCGAACACGGAGTCATCATCCTCGAGCATCGTCAGAACCACCACGGCGACATCGGGCACGGCCTCGGTGATGCGGCGTGTCGCCTCGATGCCGTTCATGACGGGCATGTGCAGATCCATAAGAACGACGTGTGGCTTGAGCTCGATGGTCGCGGTGACGCACTCCTCACCGTCTGCCGCGTCCCCCACGACCTCTACGCCATCGACGGAATTGAGCATCCCCCGAAGCCCTCCACGGAATGCCGGATGGTCGTCGGCAATCAAGACGTGCACGGGTTCGGTCACGACCTCTCCAAAGGGAAGCGGGCTTCGATGCGCGCCCCAGACGCTTGCGAGGTGACGGCAAGGGCCCCACCAAGCTCGGTTGTCCGCTCACGCATTGAGCTGATCCCGACACCCGGCCGATAGCCGGAGGGAAGCCCGACGCCGTCATCGATGACTTCAAGCACAAGCCCATCTTCCGCGGCCAAGCGTATGCGACAGTTCGATGCTCGAGCGTGTTTGCGGACGTTCGTGAGTGCCTCCTGCACCACCCGAAACGCGGCTACCTCGACAGCGGCCGGAAGCGACGGAAGTTCATCGGGGGCATCGACGATCACGGTCAACCCCCCAGCCGCGTCATCGCGACCCCCGAACCGGAGGGCCTGCTCCTGAATAGCGGCGACGAGCCCCAGCTCGTCCAGCGCGGGAGGTCGTAGGTCGTAGACGAGTGTCCGGATGTCTCTGATCGCGGCCTGTGTTTGCTGCTTTAGGTCGCGCAGCAGAACATCGGCTGCATGAGGATCCTTCGCATATCTGTTGCGTGCCTCCTCGATGCCGACGACGACCGTCGCGAGCGAGGGACCGAGCCCATCGTGAAGGTCCCGGCGGATCCGGCGCCGCTCTTCCTCCAGGGCGGTGCGAAGATGCTCCCGCGACCGTCGCAGATCTGCGGTCAGCATTACAGCGTAGGCAGCCACGCTCGCCTGATGGGCGATGTCGTCGAGTACCCGACAATCTGCGGAGGAAAGATCCTCTCCTTCGGCTCGAGGTGCAACGACAAGACGGCCGATAGTTTCGCCTTGATGCACCAAGGACCAGTGCTGCGATTGACCTACGTGCTCGCCCGAGGAGGCGACGATCTGGAATCCACCGTTGCTGCGAAGCTCGATGGCGACGTAGGGAAGGCGAAGGGCGCGCGCCACCGAATCCGTGACTGTCGGAAGCACTTCCTCGGCGGCCGCGACGCCTTCGAGCCTCCGCCCGAGGGCCGAGAGGACGCCATAAGGGTCATCTCGTTCTCCATACATGAGGTGATTAACGCCGCGCTGAAGCCGCTCACGGACCGGCTGGAAGAGGACCGCCACGAGCCCCGTAGCGACGAGCGAGACGCCTACCCCGGAACGCTCAAGGAGTAGATCGAAAAGACCAACCGTCCCGACGTAGATCCCGATTACTCCGGCTGTCAGAGTCCCGTAGACGAGAGATCGGTTGATGATGACGTCGATGTCGTAAAGGCGGTATTTGAAGATCGCGACGGCCACTGCGATCGGTAACAAGGGAATGGCCAGGACTTGCAGGATGTCGACCGCCCAGCCCCCCGACGGAAAGATTCCCGCGATAAGAAGAGACGCCGTGACCACTCCCGCATAGGCGAACCACTTCACCTGCTGACGTTCGATTCCGCGAGCCCGTCGCAATCTCACGAACAACGAAGCGGCACAGGCAGGCGCCGAGACCACCACGAGGATGAACGCGCTGCCACCGACTAGATCTGCCACACCCCCGCTGTCGGGCTCGGGGCCGAGCAGGTGTGCGCCTCGTGAAGGCCACGACAACAAAGCGGCAACAGCCAACAACGCGAAGGACGCTCCGGCGAGGCCCGCGACCGGAAGCCAACGGCGAGACGGGAGCCTGCCGTCCGGGAAGAGGAGCAGGGCGAAGGTGAGCATGAGACCGAAGCCCGGGAACCACATCCACGAGCTGAGCCACGCCATCGCGGCTCCAGCCGGCAGGGCCCCGGGCTCATCGAGCAGCGCGTAGTGCGCGTATTGCCCCGCGAACTCGGCGATTCCCTGGGTGAATGCGATCGTGCAAAAGATCCATCCAATGGGGCTGCCGGGACGGCGGGACGCGATGAGAGCACCGGACGTCGCAAAGGCAAACGCAAGCAGCACCCCGTAAGGCCTGCCCTCGGTTGATAGCAACCCATAGCCTCTCGCAGCGAGGAGGACCAGGGCCAGCACGGCGAGCGCTGCCGCGAGAAGGCAGAGGAGCCATGCGAGCGCGGCGATCTGGACTCGTCTGCTTCCGGTCCAGGTAACCGCGGCTTTCGAGATCACATCGTCACCTGTCTTTGCAAGGAAGGATAGATGCTGGGCTGTGTGCTGCCGAGTGGCTCATGATCCGCCGGACGTACCGCGTGAGATACGTTAAGGGATGGGCAGGTCGGCCCTCAAGCGGTTGTCGAAGTCCTGCACCGTGTAGGTCGTTCCCGCTTGTAGGTCCATCTCCAGGAAAACCGAAGTCCCGGGTGGGATCGACTTCACGGCCCCGAAGAAGGTCGCCGGGGCGGGGCCCTCCATCCCTCTGCCGACCCAGGCGTTGACGTCCTTGTTGTCCTTGCCGGGCTCGAACGCCCACAACCAGAATTCATGGTCCTTACTCCCGCCATTCTTCAGGTGAAGAATGTGCCTCCCCGCGCCGAGCGAAGGCACCTCGAATCCCTCGTCGGTGGCCTCGATGACCGCGTCCGCCTCGGGCAGCTCGCGCCCTGAGACACCAGCTACCTCCAAGCTCTGGATCATCCCGAGGTCGACGTGAGGTTTGCCCTGGGGAGTTGGAAGAAAGCAAAAGAAGACGTAGGTACCTTCATCCTCCACTTCTCGGGTGATGCTGATCTTTTCCCCCGGGCTGACGATCGGCACCCCGGGAAAGGGATGAATCCAAGAAAAGTTGGACGGATCTTTGCCGCTCTTCAATGCCTTAAGCAGGTCATCGCTCGTTTTGCCCGCATCGATTCGTCCGACCGCGAACTCATGCGGCTGCACGCCGACATTCTCGAACTCGAATGTAACGACACCGCCCTCCATCTCTTGTGGCATCGAGTATGAGTACTCAGTCGCAGCTATTTCCACGACGCTGGAATCCGCTGCTTCGCCAGTTTCGACGTCGGGACTGGAACGTTTCGTTACATCGTCCCCGCACGCGGCGAGGAACAGCATTGCCAATGCCATCATCGACCGACCGATTCGAGCCCTCATCGCTACCTCCTGTGAATAACCCGATGCGAGTAGCGTGGGGCCCGCGCCATCCCGTTACCAGGGATCCTTGTCCTGCACGACCCGGGAATCTTCTCGGGGCAGGCTTGGGACGGTGCCGAGGAATGGCTCGCGACTGACATCGTGGACCAGCCCTCACCTCCTGGATGACTGAAAGGCAGGGAGTGGTACAATCGTGTCATGACACAATCGTATGTTGACCTACCGACGCCCTCCGCTGCACTGCTGCAGCTGGCCCGGCTGAAGGCAGGCCTGAGCCAGGGGCAACTAGCCAAGCGGGCCGGGGTGCCGGCCACGATGGTCTCCGCCTACGAGCGGGGCCGGCGCCAGCCCACGCTCGCCACGCTCCTCCGGCTCCTTAGCGCGGCCGGGTTCGAGCTTCGTATGCACCTCATCCCATCGGACCCCCACGATGACGCGCTAGCCGCTCTGGAAACTGGGCGCACGTCACGTGAGCAGGCCCGCAGAGACCGTCAGATTCAAGCGTGGCGAGAGGCCACGCCCGTGAGCTGATCCCGTGAACAGTCGATCGGGCGCGGAGCCGCCCGCGCTTAACGCCGCCGGGATCATTTCGGTTCTGAACCGGCACCAGGTTCGCTACGTGGTGATCGGCGCGTTCGCAGCCATCGCTCAGCAGGCCCCCATCCCCGCCACCCGGGATATCGACCTGACGCCGGAGGCGAGCAGAGAGAATCTCGCCCGACTTTCGGCCGCACTAAAAGAGCTTGGCGCCCGCATCCGCACCGAGGCGGTGCCCGCGGGACTGCCCTTCGACCATGACGCCACCTCCCTCGCCGCGGCAGAAACGTGGAACCTCATCTGCCCGCAGGGTGAATTCGACATCTCGTTCCGGCCCGCGGGATTCCCCCGTGGCTACCTTGACCTGGCAGAACTCGCGCACCGGGTTCGGGTCGAAGACGTTGAGGTCGTCGTCGCCGACCTGAACGACGTAATCCGGTCCAAGGAAGCAGCGGGCAGACCCAAAGACCTACGCGTCCTTCCCCTCCTGTACCGCCACCGTGCGGCACGAGAAGACGATGCGGGCATCTGATGAAGTGGTCCCAACGGGATTCGAACCCTTCCTGACCCCGAACGCGGGCGGGGGCGCGCACAGGGGGGGGCGCCCAGGGGTGGGGGCGGGGGAGGGGGGAGACGACGCTTGCGCTGAAGCTTGATAACGGGAGGCCCACCGCGGGCCCGAGTGATGGCTCGGGGTGCATCTCGCTCTCGGGCGCGGAGGAAGTG
>JBKKBA010000415.1:0-10935 GCA_046714275.1 Actinomycetota bacterium | reverse complement strand
CGGGGGGGCGTTGGCGCCCCACCCAGCCCGCCCCGCCCCGGCGCGGGCGCCGGGGGCTCTTTCGACAAGTTCGCCCGAAGGCCCACATATCCTTTCAAATGCCGGGACAAAAACTCAAAGTGACGTTCCGGACCCCCCTGCCGTACCCCCTGCCCGAACAACCACCCGATCGGGCCATGTGGAGGGGTTTCCCCCGACCCGACAATCACCATCCAGGCGGGAAAACGACCCACCCGCCCACTCGACAGCCCCTTGGGCTCAGTACCCAAGCAAGCGGAAGGTCCGCAGAGAGCAGGCACGGAGGTGTTCGTGGTGGCAGTTTTGGCCGTTTTCGATCGGCGCCGGCAGCAAGCCGCCTCGATCCTGCTGGTCGCAGCCTTCGCAGGGCTTGCGCTGGTGCTTCAGCCCGGCGTCGGTCGCGCCGAGCCCTGCCCGACGTCCTCCGGCTCACCCTCGCCCTCGCTCTCCCCTTCGGCGGCGCCCGAACCGACCGTGTCCACGTCTCCACTTCCCGAGCCCTCGCTCTCACCTTCGGCGACACCCGAACCAACCGTGTCCGCCTCTCCACTTCCCTCGGTCCTTTCGACGCCGTCACCCACGCTTGCGGCAAACCGCCAGGCGGCAGCCGTCCCAACCAACAACCCGTGCCCGTCGCAGGTCACAATCGCGGTCGGCCCGTCGGCGGGAGTCTGGGGGACAAGATTCAAGATCTCGGGGACCCTGTCGTGCAACGGCATGCTCCTGATGCAGGTGGTGGTGCGACTGTTCCGGAAGCTGGCAACCGAGCGTGGCTGGCATGAGATCGGCAACGACCAGGTCAACGACTCCGGTCAATATCAGTTCACCGACACTCCGCACGTGAAGGCCGAGTACAAGGTGCTGTGGGCAGACCCCGGCGAGGGCCCGGACCCGTCCACATGGGGCGCCGTGGTCGGCGTTCAGGGAACAACCTGCGCCCGGGCGACCTCACCGGTCACCAGCGTCGGCGTCCGGCCGGGCGTGGCGGCCAACGCGATGTCGAGCAGTACGACGCAACGAGGACGCTCGGTATCTTCCGTGGCCGGGTGCTACCCGGACACCCCGGCCACCGCGTGTTGCTCCAGATCTATCAGGGTGGAAAGTGGGTCACAGCAACCTCGGCGACCCTCAGCTCCTCCTCTTCGTACACGATGGCGTACCGTCGAAGCTCTGCAGGGTGGCTGCTGCTTCGCATCGCCTATCCGACGCAGCACACCGACCATCTCTGGAACGTCAGCCGCAACTTGAAAGCCACCTGGTCGTAGCCGGCTCCCACGAACGCTTCGGCCACGACACGCTCAAGCGGGACGGCCGGGACAGCCGGGTTTTACGGACGCGGCATCGTTCACTACGCTCGCGGGGATGCCCCTCTTCGAAGAGAACCGGCGCCAGAAAGCGCTGACGCTGGTCGCACTCTGCTTCGCCCTGTTCATGGCGATGCTGGACAACACCGTCGTCAATGTCGCGCTGCCGACCCTGGCGCGAACCTTGCACACCGGCGTGTCGGGCCTGCAGTGGATCGTGGATGGGTACGTGCTGGCCTTCGCCAGCTTGCTGCTGACCGGTGGGATCATCGGCGATCGCTACGGACGAAAGCGCACCTTCCTGGCCGGTCTTGCGCTCTTCACCTTCTCGTCGCTGCTGTGCGGCCTGGCCGGCAGCGCATCACAGTTGATCGCCGCTCGTGCCCTTCAAGGCGTTGGCGCCGCGCTGCTGCTTCCCGGCACCCTTTCGATCATCACGGTGACCTTTCCCCCGGCCGAACGAGCCAAGGCGATCGGCATCTGGGCCGGGATGTCGGGTATGGCGCTGGCGCTGGGACCGACCCTCGGCGGGTGGATGGTTCAGAGCATCGGCTGGGAATCGGTCTTCTTCCTGAACGTGCCGATCGGGGTGCTCGGCTTCATCGTCGCGACGAAGGTCATCACCGAGTCTCGCGCGCCGCACGCACGGAAGCTGGACGTGACCGGGCTTGTACTGGGAACCGCGGGATTGTTTGCCGTTACCTTCGGTCTGATCGAGGCCAACGACCGTGGATGGGCGGACCCGCTGATCGTCACACTCTTGGCATCTGCCGCGCTGCTGCTGGCGACCTTCGTCGCCTGGGAGAAGCGCAACCCGGACGCGATGATGCCGCTGTCGTACTTTCGGATCCCGGCGTTCTCTGCCGGAAACACCGTCGCATTCGCCGTGTCTCTAGGGATGTTCGGCACGTTCTTCTTCATGAGCCTGTACATGCAGCAGATCCGCGACTATTCGCCGTTGCAAGCGGGTGTGCGGTTCCTGCCGATGACGGGCATGATCATCTTCACCGCTCCCCTTGCCGGCCGCATCGCATCGCGGCGGGGATCCAGGGGGCCGATGGTGCTGGGCCTGACCCTGGCCGGCACGGGGCTGCTGCTGCTTTCGCGGATCAGCGCCGGAACGCCGTGGAGCTATGTGATCCCGGTCATGATGGCGATGGGCATCGGTATGGGCATGACAATGACGCCGATGACGGCTGCGGTGATGAACGCGGTCGGCCACACCCGCGCCGGACTGGGCTCGGCCATGACCAACACGTCTCGCGAAGTTGGGGGCGTGTTTGGAATCGCCCTGCTGGGAACGCTGCTCACCACGACGTTGAAGGCCGCCCTCAGACCGAAACTGGCAGCGCTGGGAGTCGGCGGAGCGACGCAGGCGGCGATCGTGGAGGCCGCAGGGCATGCCGGGTCGCCGCAAGCGCTCGGCACCTTGCCGCCGCAGCTTCGCTTGGGCATCCAGCAGGCGGTGCGCGATTCGTTCTTGACCGGCTTCCATCGCGCGACCATCGTCGGAGCCGCCGTCCTTCTTGCCGCCGCCGTGGTGTCGTGGCGGTGGATTCCGTCCGGAGCGCCGCACACCGAAGACATCACGGCCCTGCTGGCCGGCGCGCAGCCAGCTCAATGAGCGTCGTCGAGATTCTGGTGCTGGCGGCCGGGGCGTTCGGCGCCGCGGCGACCCTTGGCTCGGCCGTCCGATCGGTGGTGCTGCCGCGGGCAATCCCGGCGCGCATCACGAGACGCGTGTTCTTGGGGATGCGTCGTCTCTTCAAGCTTCGCATGGGTCGCAGCGGGAACTACGAAAAGCGCGACCGAATCATGGCCTACTACGGTCCTTCGGCGCTCCTTGCGCTTTTGGCGTCCTGGCTGGTGCTGGAGATGGCATCGTTCACGGCCATCTACTGGTCGCTTGGCGTCAAGCGATGGGGCGATGCGTTCGCGATCTCCGGCTCGTCTCTCACGACGCTGGGGTTTGCCCGGCAAGCCGACATGCCCAATACCGCAGTGTCGATCGCAGAGGCCGCGATCGGTCTGGTGCTGCTGGCGCTGCTGATCACCTATCTGCCCAGCATCTACACGGCGTTTTCCCGGCGCGAGCAGCAGGTGGCCACGCTGGAAGTTCGGGCCGGATACCCGCCCTCCCCCGCGGTCATGCTGACCAGGCTGCACCGCATCGGCTGGTCTGACCGGCTGCCCGAGGTCTGGAAGGCGTGGGAATCGTGGTTCATCGATGTCGAGGAAACCCACACGACGTTCCCCGCGCTGGCGTTCTTTCGCTCGCCGCAGCCGTACCACTCATGGGTGACGGCGGCCGGCGTGATCCTGGATACGGCGTCGTTGGCGGCATCAACTCTGGAGCGGCCGCGGGACGCCGATGCAGAGCTGTGCATTCGCGCGGGCTACGTGGCCTTGCGCCGCATCGCGGGCTTCTTCCGCATCCCCTACAACGCCGACCCGCAGCCCGGTGATCCGGTCACGATCCGGCGCGACGAATACGACGCGTTGTGCGCCGAGCTTGAGGCAGCGGGCGTCCCGCTCAAGAAGGATCGCGAGCAGGCATGGCGCGATTTCGCCGGATGGCGCGTGAACTACGACACGGTCCTGGTCGAGCTGGCTGCGCTGGTGATGGCGCCGCCGGGGACGTGGTCATCGGACCGGCTGGTGATGGCCGGACGGCCAACGGGGCCGGGCGACCACATGCAAACGGCTAGGACCGGCAAAATCCGTCGCCTGCGCTGAGGACATGCAAACGCCCCGCCGAAAGGCGAGGCGTCTGCGTTGATCAACGAGTCTTAAGCGCGTCGCCTGCGGCGCATCAGAGCTGCGACGGCCAAAGACGCAAGGCCGGCCAGCGGCACGGTCGCCGGTCCTGACGACGGCTGGGTCCGACGCGCACCGGCGGCGATCCCGGAGTCGACGGCGGCCATCGTCTTCGGACCCGCTGGAGCCGATACCGTCGAAACGCCGGAGCGTGTCGCCGTCTGAGAAGCGCCGGATCCTCGGGATACGGAAGGGCCGAAGGCGTAGGACCAGACCCCACGGCCGTGCGTGGCCACCACCAGCTTCGTGCCCTGCGGGTTCAGGTTGATGTCCATCACATAGGTGTTCGGCAGGCCCTTGCCCAGCCGCTCCCACGCCGCGCCGCTCTTGGCCGCGGTGTACACACCCGAGTGGGTAGCGACGAACAGCCGGTCGCCCTTGATCTCCAAGGACTCGGACGGCTCATCCGGCAGATTCTTGGAGATGTCGGTGAACGACTCGCCGGCGTTTCGGGATACGAATACGTGGCCGCGGCCGACGTTCTTTGTCCTGGACGTGATCGGCAGCCAGCGCCGCGAGTACCCGCCCATCGTGACGTACACCACGCTGAGATTGCGGGGGTCGATGGTCACGTCGCTGATGAAGCGGTTCGGCAAGCCCTTCGCCTTCGCGTGATGCCAGCAGTCCGCTGCCCCCGTCACCGGCGTACACCCGGGCTTGCGGTTGGTTGCCAGACCGGTCTTGGTCTTCCCGTCGCTGGTCGGATCGCTAGAGACCAGACCGCAGGTGCCGCAGTATCCCGCGTAGAGCACGGCGCCGTCCACATCGATCGCCGTCGTTGAGAAGTTGACCGGCGGCGTCACCGACGTGTTCTGGCCCAGGTCGAACGCAATCTTCCAATCGCAGGTCACCGGGTTGGCCGGCGGGTACGTGCCCGACGCGACGTAGTCGTGAGCGCAGATCGTGTCCACGCCCTTGGTTGTCTCCAAGATCTCGCGGGCACCCAGCACAACGTGGTTCTGGTCCTTCGGGTCCATCTCGAACGGTGAGATGAACTGCGGCGAGGTGACCTCCGGCGCGTTGTTGATCCACGTCTTCCCGCCGTCCTTGGTCACCGACGTCACGGCGCCGACGAACTCCTCCCAGGCTCGGTTGCTGTCGTCGGGCTCGACGGCGACATCGCCGCCGTCACCGCCGAAGACGGCCACGCCGTACCCATCGGGCGTGATCTTGGCGACACCGTTGTCCTGGAAGCCGGTGTACACCGTTCCGTCCGCGGCCATCGTCGCGTAGTAAGGCTGGGTCGTCCCCAGCGTCGCGTTGACGCTGTTCCAGGCCATGTTGCTGTACTTGCCGTCGGTGGTGTCCTGCACGAACACACCACCGTCGTTTCCGGCGTACAGACGCTTTCCGTCGGCCGTCATGACTGCTGCATGCTGATCGGGATGCGTCGTCTTTCCGGCGTACGGTCCCACGGGAACCGTGGCACAGTCCACGTTGATCAGCGAGGTGCAGATGTTCCAGTAACGGCCAACCGTCGTCCACGCGGCCAGACCCGGCCCCGTCGCGTTCGCCGTGGTCTGGTAGATCTCCTCCAAACCAACCAGCACGACGTTTTCATCCGACGGCGAAACCAGCAGCCACTGGTTGTACCAAGCCTGGACGCCCGGCGAGTATCCCAGCGGCGCGTAGACGACGATGCCGTTACCCGGCGCTGCGATAAAGGTTTCGTTGGTGCCCTTCAGCGTCCACGTCGCACCGTCGTCGGCGGAGCGATAGACACCGTTCAGCACGGTCCCGGTCGCATTGGGCGCGCCGGCCTTCACTTGCCGGTTCAGCAAACCGGGATCCTGGACGATCGCCCACAGCACTTCGTGGTCTTGTCCTTCGCCGGTGGCGTACGCCAGCGAGATCCGCCCGATCGGGTCCCCGCTCTTGCTGAATTGCTTGAGCGACTCGACATCCATGCGCGTCCACGTGCCCGGGGCTCCGCTCTTGAGCGAGCGGTACAGTCCGTTGCCCGGTGTGTAGAGCTTTCCGCGAGGCCAGCCGACCGCCGCCGTGACCTGGTTCGAGCGGACGGGGTGGATCTTCACATCGGTGACGACGGTGCCGAACAAACCGTTCTGCGGCGCCGTGCCGCCCGCGTTGGTGGGCAGGCGCGCGTCCTTGTAAGAATTGCCGCCGTCGGTGGAGACCCACAGACCGCGATCCGTCGCGACGTAGACCTTCCCGGCGCGAGCCTCGATCCGCGAGACGACGTTCGCGACAACGTTCTTCGGGACTCGGACGAAGGATTTGCCGCCGTCGGTCGAGCGGAAAACGCCGATGCCGCGGAACATCGTTCCGCCCCCAAGATTCCCCTCGCCGGTGCCCACATACATCGTTTTCGGACGGCTCTGGTCGAACGCGATCGCGCCGATCGCAAGGGCGGCCTGGCCGTCCCAGACGGACTTCCACGAAGTCCCGCCATTGCGCGTAACCCACACGCCGCCGCCGGCGGTGCCGACCCAAACGGTCTTGCCGCTTCGATCGTTGGGATCCAGAGCCAGCGTCGTCACACGGCCGGACACGACCGTCCATCCGGTGCCGCTGGTGCCACCGTAGATGTCGTCGTACTCCGGATCGTCGGTGACGTAGGGCTTCGGACCCAACTCGGTCCAACCGCGCCCGTAGGCGCCGGCAGCCGGACGGATGGCCGCGGCTTTCGCCTGAGCCTCAAGAAGGGCCTGTTGCGCACGCGCGGGATCGATGATGCCGGTGCGCTGTTCGTGGAACTGGGCGGCAGCCATCGCTTCGCCGATCGGCTCCGGATGCCGCATGCCGCCGGGAAGCAGCGACGCGTCCGAAGGCTTGGCGTAGCGGACGGGCGAGACGGGTGCGCCGGGCGCGGCGAATGCGGCGGTCGCGGCAAGCGCGGCCGGCGCGACCAGGGCACCAATGAGCCGGAACGAGCGATGCATGGGCTTCCTCCAAGGTCGGCAAGAAGCAAGAGGTCACCGTTTCGCTTGAACGGATCCTCTTGCCACGCAGAGTGATTCGGCGTCCCCCGGCCGGACCCCTGCTCCCGGGCCGGTGAATGCCGGTGCTGAATATCCCTGGGGGATGGCCATGACTACCGCTCTACGTGGCAGGGGCCGCACCTGTGGCATCGAAATATCTCAGGTGTCCGGTTTGCCCGGCTGCGACCCGCTCAAGGCGCCGCCGATCTGTGGTCCCGCGCGTCATGACGCGACCTGCTCGTCTTCCCGTGCGTTCAGTGGCTGCGGCAGCTCATTGATGAGCGCTCCATCGGGCGTGTGGGCCTGCATGCGTCCCTCCGCGTCGTAGCTCAGGGTCAGTCCGAGCCGATGAACCGCCCGGTGATGCTGTGAGCACAGCGGCACCAGATTCTCTTTCCCGTGCGCGCCCCCGTGCGCTTGGTGGATCTTGTGATGGATATCAATGTGCACGCTGTTGCGGCATCCGGGATAGGCACAGGTGGGCCTGCCGAACAGGATGGCGCGACGCATCGCGCGGCTCAGGCGTTTGGATGACGGCGCGACGCGTCCTTCACGGTCGGTCAGATAGATCCGTGCGCTGCTCAGAAGGGGTGCAAACGTTTCCGACGGAAGCGCCGGTCCATCGTGCAGACGAGCTTGGCCCGTGAGGCCGTCCAGGTGAATGAGGATGTCGTAGCGCTCACCGGAGCGTGCCGGGCGTTGGTGTCCGGCAAGGTAGGACCGCGCAAGGGCAACCAGCGCATCGGCGCGCCTTCGGTCCGCAAGGGGCGCCCCCGCAAGACTCTCATCGGATTCTTGGAGTGCAGAGCCATCCCGTGCGGCGGCGGCCAGAGCGCGGTCAACGATCGCACCCTCCACGGCAGGCAGCAGCGCTTCGACGCCGAGCATCCCGGAGGTGGTGCGGCGCGTGCGCATCATCCGGTGTGCGGCTTGCAAGGACGGATCGGCCATCATCGCGGCTGATCGGCGGTCGCGAACGATCACCTCAAGCTCGGCCGTCGAGTGGGCGCCGGCGAGGGCGAGCCATTCCTCCTGAGATTCCTCGGTGGCCAGGCGGGTGATCGCGCGCACGCGAGCAAACCCAACACGACCAGCCTGCATGGCCTCTTTGACCGCGGACAATCTTCGGAGCGCCCGAGCGACGCGGACGTACTCTCGTGCCGTGCCCGGAGCCATCTCGCAGCGCCACGCGAGCCACGCCGCCGTGGAGTCGTACCCGTAGCCGGCCGCTGCGTTTGCGTCATCGAATGCGCCAAGTTCGATGACGAGACGCGCCTCACCCGAGACGATGTCGGCTGCAGCGGCGAGGATCCGCCGCTCGACTGGTGACCTTTTCATCTTTCCCTCCCAGACTCATTGACTGACGAACGCATGTTCGCTAGGATACTTGAGGGGGGTGACACCAAACGGCCGGCGACACTGAGAACATGGAGTCCGCGAGTACTGGATGCGTGAGTTAATGGCCTAGCGAACCGCGTACGGGTGTTGGGGCAACGGAGCATGTGGGTTTGAAGGCGACCTATATCGGTTACACAAACCTGCCGCACGGCGTGTGTCGGTACGGGTTACTGGGGCGAAGAGGATCAGAAGGACGTAAAGCCCTCTACCGATGGTCGATTCCCGATTCGGCTTGAATCGCATCCGTTGGAGTGAGTCGCCCAACAGATTGTTTGCAATCCAGCGCCGGTCCGTCACGATCGGCGCGCATGGCAGTTTAGGTTCGGAACCTCAGCCGCATCCTGCGCCCGGCCGCCCGTCGAGCCAGGAACGCGGCCGAGATCAGCCCCATCGTGACGACTGCGGGAAGGCGGCCGTCGTCCGGCAAGGCGTCGGCATGGCCGCGCGTGGCTGCTGCGATCGGCGTGACGGGCTCCGGGGCGAGCCCCTGGCGAACGGCAGTGGCTGCATCTGTCTTGTGGCCCCCGCCGGATCCATGCGACCTGGGCATGACCCTGACCGAGCCGCCGACGATATCGGCCGACCAGACTCCCCGGCCGTGCGTCGCCGCCACCAGCTTGGTTCCCTGGGGGTTCAAATTCAGGTCCACAACCGGCGAGTTGGGAAGACCCCTGCCGAGCCGCTCCCACGCCGCGCCGGGCTTCGCCGCGGTGTAGACGCCCAGGTGCGTACCGACGAACAGCCGGTCACCCTTCACGTCGATCGCCTCGGCGGGAACGTCGGGCAGGTTCTTGGAGATGTCGATGAACGTCTCGCCCGCATTCCGAGAGATGAACACGTGGCCACGACCGACATTGCGCGCCTTCGACGACGGAGGGATCCACCGGCGCTGCCAGCCGGCCAGCGTCACCACGACGACGCTGGGATTGCGCGGGTCGATCGTCACATCGGTGATGAAGCGGTTCGGCAGTCCCTTGGCCTTGGCGTGATGCCAGCAATCTTCCCGTCCGGTCGCCGGCGTGCAGCCCGGCCGGCGATTCGTGGCGATGCCGTTGGTCAGCAAGCTGTCATCGTACGGCTTCTGCCGCACCGGCAGACACGGCCCGCAGTAGCCCGCGTACACGACGGCGCCCTGCACGTCGATGGCCGACGTCGAGAAGTTCGCATTGTTCGCCAGACCGTTCGTCCCCAGATCGTAGGAGATCAGCCAGTCGCAGGTTTGATCGGTGTCGCAGGTCGTCTCCATTCCGGCCGTCGTCTCGACGATCTGGCGCGCGCCCAGGACGACATGGTCCTTATTCTTCGGATCCATCTCGAACGGTGTGATGAACTGCGCGGCATCCACGACGGGCGCGACACTGGTCCACGTCTTGCCGCCGTCGCTGGTTCGTGAAACGGCTGCGAAGACGTACTCTTCCCACGCGTGATCGGAATTGTCGGGTTCGACGGCGACATCCCCGCCGTCACCGCCGATCACCATCACGCCGTAGCCGCCGGGCGTGATCTTGGCGGTTCCGTTGTCCTGGAAGCCCGCGTAGACGGTCCCGTCGCGCGCCATCGTGGCGTAGTAGGGCTGCGTGGTGCCGAGCGTGTCGTTGGTGCCGATCCAGGATTGGTTGTTGAAGGAATCGTTCTGGGACTCCTGGACCCACACACCACCGTCGCCTCCGGCGTACAGGTGGACGCCGTCGGCACTCATCGCGCCGGCGTGCTGATCGGGATGGGTCGTTTTGCCGGCGTATGGACCGGCGGGCACGACGTCGCACCCGGTTGCGCCGACCAGCAGGCAGGTGTTCCAGTAGCGGCCGATCGTCGTCCACGCGGCAAGGCCGGGGCCGTTGGCGTTCGCGGTTGTCTGGTAGATCTCCTCCAGCCCCAGCAAGACCGTGTCCTGGTTGCTGGGAGAGACCAGGATCCACTGGTTGTACCAGGACTGCACGCCGGGAGAGTTCAGGGCCACCAGCGCCGCAAGCCCGGATCCCGGCGCGGCAGCAAGCGTTTCGCTCAGCGCTTTCAGGTCCCAGGTCGCGCCGTCGTCGCCCGATCGATAAATGCCGTTCAAGACATGCCCCGACACGCTTCTCAGGCCGCCCTTCATAACCCCCTTGGTCAGCCCCGGATCTTGCACGACTGCCCACAGGATGTCGTGGTTCTGGCCGGGTCCGGTTGCGTACGAGATCGACATGCGACCGATCGGATCGTCGGTCCGGCTTCCGCGCTTCAAGCCTTCAACGTCCATCCGCGTCCACGATCCGGGCGCGCCGGCTTTGAGCGACCGGTACAGACCGTTGCCG
This sequence comes from Actinomycetota bacterium, assembly GCA_046714275.1. Lineage (GTDB taxonomy): Bacteria > Actinomycetota > AC-67 > AC-67 > AC-67 > JBKKBA01. The sequence goes on along the minus strand of JBKKBA010000415.1, from coordinate 162 downwards.
GGACCGCCGTTGGTGCCACCCTGCCAGCCGACGGCAGCGGTGACCTGGTTCACACGGTCGGGGTGGATGCGCACATCGGTGACCACATTCGCCCACTGCCCAACGGCTGGCCCGGTCGCCTCTGCATTCGTTGGCAGCCGCACGTCGTGATAGCTGGTCCCA
>JBKKBA010000414.1:0-4031 GCA_046714275.1 Actinomycetota bacterium | reverse complement strand
CGTCGTTGGTGGCCACCGGGAACGCCCGTGCCGGCGCCACGGGGGCAAACGCCACCAGCGACGCGACGAGCGCGCTCGCAAAGAGAGTAGTGACTATCCGCTTGATCTGCACCGGTCCGTTCTGGTTCGACGGTCGTTTGCTCTTCTCCTGCCCAACAGGACACTTCGCCCAAACCTTCAGCGCGAAGACCGGGCGAAGAACGAGCGAGGATAGCAGAGCAATATCAGAAGTGGATCGCTCCCGAGCCCGGCTTCAGAATCATCAGCAGGATGATGATGACGGTCAGGATGCCAAGAACCGGGCCGAACTTCTCCATCTTGCCCATCAGGCTTCCGAACTCGGGCCCGTACTCGCCGCGCTCGGCCATGGCCAACGCCTTCTTCATCACCGGCACCTGGATGAAGTTGGCGATCACGAACAGCGCGGTGAACAAGATGATGGCGCCAAGGAGCCAGCGGTTCTGCTTGATGAAGGGATCCCAGCCCCCTTTGCTCTGCAGGATCAGCAGCGCTCCGGACAGCGGCATCAGGTAGTCGGCCGGGACCAGCAGCTTATGCGCGATGGCGTTGCCCAGGCGCAGCAGCGTCTTCGGATCGCTGCCCTCCTTTTTGCCGATCATCCCGATCAGCGGATACGTGAACGACGTTCCCATCAGCATGATCGCGCCACCGATATGCAGCACCAGCAGGAAGTTTCTGTACGCCATGACGGGCCCCCTTTCAGGACTTCCGGGATGGTATCCGGCCGAGCGACCCGGACCCGGTATCCTCGGCCGGGTCATGACGCCGATCACACCGCCCCGATTCGGCGAGGAGGGCCGCCGGCTCTCCTATGGCTCGTACCTGCGCATCGAAGAGCTGACATCTCTCCAGGTCCCCCAGGCCGATCCCCCCGCGCACGATGAGCGATTGTTCATCGCCGTCCACCAGATCTACGAGCTGTGGTTCCAGCAGCTTCTGTACGAGCTGGATTCCATCCGCCGCGCCATGTTCGACGGCGCCACGGCCACCGCCCGCCATCTGTTCGGCCGCGTGAACGCGATCGAACGGGTAATGGTTGCGCAAGTAGACGTGCTGGAGGCGATGACGCCGCTGGATTTCTTGGAGTTCCGTCAGAACCTGGCCCCGGCAAGCGGCTTCCAGTCGGTCCAGTTCCGTGAGGTCGAGTTTCTGAGCGGGCTGAAAGACGAGCGGATGCTGGCTCGGCTTGACCCAATGCCGGCCGAAACCGCGCGGCTGCGCCGGCGCCTGGACGAGCCGACGCTGTGGGACGGGTTCTGCGCGCTGCTGACGGCGCGCGACCTGCCGATGGGGGACGCAGACGAGCGGCGCGAAAGCTTGCTGCGCGTGACCCGCGAACGCGACCAGTTCGAACCCGAGCATGCGTTGTCGGAGGCGATGCTGACCCACGACGAGTTGTTCGCCTTGTGGCGCCACCGTCATGTGCTTATGGTCGAGCGGCAGATCGGCACCAAGAGCGGCACCGGCGGCAGCGCCGGCGGCCCCTACTTGCGCACGACGCTGGCCAAGCGGTTCTTCCCCGAGCTGTGGGACCTTAGGTCGTACCTGTAAGGGCGTACCCCGCCACATCCGCGATCACCGCGGGCTCGGCGATACCGACCGTCGCCGGCAGCGCACAGTCGTAGAACGTCGGCGCGAAGGCCGGCAGGCTGGAAGCGGGCGATCCCGACGGACCGGTGTTGCCGGCAAAGCAGACGTTCACCCCAGCACCGTCGAAGCCCAGGTCGGCGCGCGACGAAGTTGACAGCACGTTGCCCTCCACGCGAACTCCCACCGCCGGCATGCCCCAAGCGGCGACCAGCACGCCGTAGTCATGTCCGTCGAACCGATTCCCACGAACGATCCCGTTCAAGCCTCCGGCGAACCAAACCCCCGAACGCACGGCAAAGTCCATCAGCCCGGCCGCAGGCACCACCGCGTTGTTGGATGAGATGTCGTTGCTTTCAATGATCACTCCCCGGCCCAGCGTCTGCCGGTCGGTTGCGACCGATCGAGCCACGATTCCCGTCCCGTTGTTTCGGACAACCGATCCTCTGATCGTCACGCCGTCCGCATTGTCCACCAGCACGCCGTACAGGTTTCCTTCGACGGTCGCGGAATCGATCGTCGTGGCGCAGGCAATGCAGTTCTTGATCATGATCCCCGCAAGCGGCGCTCCACGGGCGGTCACGTCCGTCAGTTTCGCACCAGTCGAATCCGAAACGACGATGCCGCCGCCCTGCGCGACGACGCCGGAGGCGGTGAACCCGCCGGCGCTGCGAACGGCGATCCCCTCGATCCGGTACCCGCGCACCGTCAGGTTTCGAATCGTCACGCCATCGGCGGCCACAATCAGGCCCGACGGACGCGCGCCGGTGCCATCCAGCACGGCGCCGCCTCCGTCGATCGTGATCCCCGGCACGGTGATGGTCGCGGTGGACTGCGCCAGATCATCCTGGCCGGGCACATCTGCGTAAACGCCGGGCGCGATGCGCACCGTGGAATTCGCGGGGATCCCCACCAGGGCCGCGCGGATCGTCGGGTACTGCAACGGCACGTCCCGCACCTGGGGTTGGCCGGGGGGCGGCGAAGGCCGGGTCCCGCCGGTGCCGGCAATGATCTTGCCCAGCATGTTGTACGAGCCGGGTTTTGGGCCGCCGAACTGTCCGTGGACCCGGCAATAGAACGCAAGCGTCTCGTCGCCGTTGAACGTCCACGAGAATGTCTCGCCGCGCTTCATCACCCCGGTCACGGGCGGCCAGGTGAACCGGTTGTCCTCGGCGGTGACGGTGTGGCCTTCATTCATCGCGGTCCACACGATCGTGTCACCCGGTGAGATGCGGATCTCGTTGGGAAAGAAGAAGTTACTCCACGCCTGAACGTGGTGGGTCTGTCCACGAGCGAACGCCGGCACGGCCGGCATCCCGACCGCCAGCACGGCCAGCACGGCAAGAAGCCGCCCCATCCCGGCGCGGGCTGCCGGTCCCCAGACCGGGGCCCCAACGCGGGTCCGCTCACTTGAGGGGACGCCAGATCGGACGAAAGGGATCGAAGAGCGGCTCACAAGCCACAAATTCTGCACCGAATGCTCGCCCTCCTTCCCGGTGGCTACGGCAGATTGGGCTGAAGTTTCCGAAAGAGCAAGCGAGCCACGGGGTACGATGAGCAGGAATGATCATCGACGGATTTGCTCACCAGGTTCCCGACAACGACCCAAGCGAGACGGAAGAATGGCTCGCATCTTTCGACGGGACCCTGGACGCGCGCGGCCAGGCGCGCGCTCGCTACTTGCTGATCAAGCTCCTTGAGCGTGCCCGGGAGCGCGGCGTCGGCTTCCCCGCCACGGTATCCACGCACTATGTGAACACGATCTCGCCGTCGCAGGAACCACCCTTCCCGGGCGACGAGCACATGGAGCGGCGGATCCGCGCATTCATTCGCTGGAACGCCGCGATCATGGTCGTGCGCGGCAACATCATCTCGCCGGGCATCGGCGGGCACCTGGCCACGTTCGCTTCAAGCGCGGCGCTCTACGAGGTGGGCTTCAACCATTTCTTCCGCGGCAAGGATGGCGGCGCCCGCGGCGATCAAGTCTTTGTGCAAGGCCACGCCGCTCCCGGAGTCTACGCGCGCGCATTCCTGGAGGGCCGGCTGACCGAGCAGCACCTGGACAACTTCCGCCGCGAGATCGGCGGGAACGGACTGCCGTCGTATCCGCACCCGCGGCTGATGCCCGACTTCTGGGAGTTCCCGACCGTGTCGATGGGGCTGGGTCCGCTGTGCGCGCTGTACCAAGCGCGCTTCAACCGTTACCTGCACGACCGCGGCCTGGTGGACACGTCGGACTCGCGGGTGTGGTGCTTCATCGGCGACGGCGAGTGCGACGAGCCCGAAACCCTGGGCGCGTTGTCGCTGGCGGCGCGCGAAAAGCTGGACAATCTGATCTTCGTCGTGAACTGCAACCTTCAGCGCCTGGACGGGCCGGTGCGCGGCAACGGCAAGATCATTCAAGAGCTGGAGGCCGTGTTCCG